>NZ_JBZVFG010000019.1:26777-66689 GCF_058402785.1 Candidatus Magnetaquiglobus sp. | reverse complement strand
CAATGTAGCTAACGGAAATAATCTAAAACTCCATGTCCCGCTGAACCAACACAGACCAACGGCATCTGCGAGCGTTTTCACAAAACGCTACTGGATGAGTTCTACAGCGTCGAGTTTCGCAAGAAGGTTTCACCAGCCTGGATGAATTGCAAACGGATCTGGATGCATGGATCGATCTGTACAACAATGAACGGGTTCACTCTGGCAGGTACTGCTACGGCAAGACCCCAATGCAGACTTTCCTGGATGCCAGGAAACTGGCTCAGGGGAAGATTTTAGAGCGACTTCATCAGACAGACAAACGGGCTGTCGCATAGGTCGCATTTGTCAGATCAAGTCTTGACAAGTACACGGTCAATCGAACAACATATTTTGCCATTTCTGAAACTCCTTGCTGGATCATACCCTTTGGCAAGGAGAGCAAATGATTATCGTAAGATAGTCAAATCAGCCCGGTTGAGCCACTAGCGACTTCGAGAGAAACGACGTTCCGGCTTGCTGAAGACCGGGCTTCTGGCGACCAACCATCAACCAGCGTAACCGGGAGGGGGGCAATTCTTCATGTCGTCGCCAGGGAGGCAATTGTTCGTGTCGCTTGACACACCAAGGGCGAAAATGAAAAATGGGAACCCCCGAACACCAGCCATGGCTGCTGGCCTCACTGACCATGTATGGACGGTTCAGGAGTGGATTTCATTTCCATCTCGACCGGCCAGGTTAACGTAAAGCACCGCATGAAGCGCTAAAGTCCAACAAATACACGTTCAGATTTCACAAAACCGGGCGCATACAAACAGAAAACCCGGAAAGACCAAGCTTCCGGGTATCCTGGGATCGCAAAACGCCCATCTGGAACGCGTCAAACAGCAGACGACCTCCAATCTTTCATCGCGCCAGAAAGCGCGCTCAAGGCTCCTTCTTGGCCGGCTCCGCCGGTTTGGGCGGCTCGGGACGCTTGGCCTCGGCGGGCTTCGGCGGCTCGACCTTGGCCTCGGCGGGCTTCGGCGGCTCGACCTTGGCCTCGGCGGGCTTGGCCGGCTGCGGCGGCTTGGCGGTCTCCTCCTTCGGCGCCGGCGGGGGCGGCACAGGCTTGCCACCACTCGCATCGCTCACACCACCCTCCGGCTTCTTCGGCGCGCTCTTGGCCGGAACCGGCGGACCGGACTCCGCCTCCTTGACCTTGACGGGCACCGCATCCTGGGCCGCCGGCTTGGCCGGAGCCGAGGTCGCCGGCGCGACGTCCATCACCGAACGCTCGTTCCCTGGACGAGTCGAATAAAAAGCCAACGTCAGACTGGTGATCATGAACACCGTCGCCAAACCGGCGGTCAACTTGCTCAGAAAATCCCCGGAACCACGCGCGCCGAACAGACTCTGCGAACTGCCACCAAAGGCCGCGCCCATGTCCGCGCCACTCCCCTTCTGTAGCAATACCACAAACACCAAGGCCATGCAGACCAGGATATGCAACACCGTCACAATCAGTGTCATCGTAAGACCCTTCTATGAAATAACAACGATCAAAACTTCTCCGGCACCGCATCGATGATCGCCAGAAACTCGGCGCTCTTCAACGACGCGCCCCCAATCAGGCCACCATCGACATCCTCGAGACCAAAAATCGACCCCGCATTCGCCGGCTTCACCGATCCACCATACAACAACCGCATCCGCGCAGCATCCGCGCCGAACGCTTCCTCGAGCTGACGCCGCATGAAACCATGCACCTCGCGAATCTGCTCCAACTCCGCGTTGCGGCCCGTGCCGATCGCCCAGACCGGCTCATACGCCACCACCAACGTCTGCCGCCTGGTCAACTCCCTGGGCACATGCGGCACCAGGGCCGCCAACTGCGCCCCGATCACCTCCAACGTGGCGCCGCGCTCCCGCTCGTTCAAGGTTTCGCCCACGCAAACGATCGGCTGCAAACCATCCCGGAACGCCGCCGCCATCTTGCGCGCCACCTTGGCGTCATCCTCGCCACAATCGGCGCGTCGCTCCGAATGCCCCACGATCACATGCCGACAACCGACATTGCGCAACATGATGCCGCAGATCTCACCGGTATGAGCCCCACTCTCGTGCTCGGAGAGATCCTGCCCGCCCAGCTTCACCACCGAACCGCCCAACCGCTGATGCACGGTCAACAACGCGGTGGCCGGCGGACACAACACCACCTCGCACGGCAACGAACGACCCGATCGCGCACCCAGACCCGCGACAATGCCATCCGCGAGTTCCTGGGCCGTTTCGATCAGCCCGTTCATCTTCCAGTTGCCAACGATCAGCATCCTGCGACGCATGTTTCAAGGAACCCGCTGCCCGCGCAAGGGTGGAACAGACCCGGTTTTGACCCGGTTCAGGCCTGACACCTGAACTTTTGGAGTATATTCAACCCACTTGTCAAAAGCAACGCCTATTTCTCATCAACGGGTCGGATGAGAGGGGATCCGATCCGATTCCACCCCTGCAATCTCCCCACCACGCTGCCTTAAACGCGCCGACATCGCGACCGGAACAGGCTCAGGCCTGATCCGCCGGCACCCGATTCTTGCGCACTTCTTCCATGTCCACCTGTTTGACCCGCTCCACCAGATCCACCAATGCCGACTCCGGAACCATGCCCGGCTGCATGAACAGGATCGTGCTCTCGCGGAAGATCATCAAGGTCGGAATCGAACGGATCTGGAACGCCTGCGCCAACTCCTGTTCCCGATCGGTATCCACCTTGGCGAACACCACATCGGTAAACTTCTCCGACACCCGATCGAAAACCGGAGCGAAAGCCTTGCACGGGCCACACCAGTCCGCCCAGAAATCGATCACCACGATATCGTTTCCGGTGACGGTTGCTTCAAAATTATCCTTGTTCAAGGCCATGGTCGCCATCGATTGCTCTCCAGTCTCGTTAGAAGCCACTCACCCGCCAACCGGCACTCCGCACCCCTCTGCGGGGCGAGGGACACCCGTCTCTTGTCTACTCTCAAAACCCAACGCACGCAACCAGCTCAGCACCACTTCCACCGGTGGGGAGAGCGGCTGAGCCAGACGCGCGCGGATCTCATCGAATCCGACCTTCTGCCGCGCGGCGCTCACCCCGTCGAACAGCAACAAGCGCACATCCTCGGCCAGTCGTTCCGGGGTCGCTTCGCTCTGAATCCGCTCCGGCACCAACCCGCGACCAAGCACCAGATTGGGCAGGGCGATATGCGACACGCGAATCACCCGCCGACCGATCTCGTAGGTCAAGCGGTTCACCCGATACATCACGCTCATCGGCGCGCCGGCCAAGGCCGCCTCCAGCGTCGCGGTTCCGGAGGCCACCAGCGACGCATCCGCCGCCGCGAGCAACAGACGGGTCTGGCCGCGCCGCACCGCGATGCGTGCAAAAAAAGCCCGCGTGGCCGGTTCATTCACCTCGGCCATCACCGCCGCCAGATCCGCCTCGTTCAGGGTGTCGGCCAGGGCAAGCACGCAACGCACCTGGCTCTGTCCTTCAACCACCCGCCGGCTCGCTTCGACCATCACCCCGAGATGGCGGCGAATCTCCCCCAGACGACTGCCAGGCAGCAGCAACAACAGCTTCTCATCCGCCGCCACGCCCGCCTCACGACGGACCCGCCCGATCTCTGCCACGCCCGGCAGGGTCCGACGCGCCAGGGGATGACCCACGAAAGTCACCGGCAGGGAGGTATTTGCGTAGGCCGATACCTCGAAAGGAAACAACACCAGCAACTGATCCAGCAACCGCGCCAGCTTGCGAACCCGTCCGGCGCGCCACGCCCACACCTGCGGCCCCACATAGTGGATGCGCGGAATGCCCAGAATCCGGGCGCGCCGCGCGAGCAGAAAATTGAAATCCGGCAGATCCACCGTGATCAGCAGATCCGGTCGTCGTTCACGCATCCACGCCACCAACTGCCGAAAACGACGAATGAGTGTCGGAAGCCGGCGCACCACCTCGACCAGTCCGATGACCGAAAGCTCGTTGAGATGGCACAAGGAGCGGAATCCCGACTCCTCCATGCGCGCGCCCCCCACACCAAAGCTCTCCAGGTCCGGAAAGTGGGCCCTCAAATCCGCCAGCAGCGCCCCGGCCAGGTGATCCCCGGAGGATTCGCCAGCAATCAGCATGATCCTGGGTGGCCGCTCCTTGGGCATGGTCGCGCGATCCCCTAACTCTCGGACCAGGAGGCGATCGCCGCACGAATCGCCATCACCACCTCAAGGGCACGCCGTCCGGCCCGTCCGTTCACCAGCGCCGGTCGTCCACCGCGCACCGCCTCGCAAAAGGCCCGAACCTCCATCTCCATGGCATCGACCTTCTGCAACGGCACGTCCAGCTCTTCGATGGCCGGAAACGTCACCCCGTCCAGCACCCAGTTCCCCGTGCCCCGCCGCCGGATCGACAAGCCAGGACGGGTGAAATCGAGGTCGAACAGGGCATCCTTCTGGAAGATCCGCATCCGGCGCGTCGCGTCCCGCGCCACCCGCGAGGCGCTCACGTTGGCCACGCAACCGTTGGCAAAGCGGATGCGCGCATTGGCGATGTCGATCTTGCCGGAAAAAATCCCGGATCCCACCGCTTCGATCGACTCCACCTCGGAGTCCACAAAATGGAGAATCAGATCCACGTCGTGGATCATCAGATCCTGCACCACATCCACATCCAGGGCGCGATTCTTGAACGGCGCGAAACGCTGCGCCTCGATGAAACGTGGATTGCTCAGCCAGCCCGACTCCCGCAGCGCGCTCACCGCCGGATGAAACCGCTTGATGTGTCCCACCTGCAAAATCAGGCCACGCGCCTCGGCCAACTCCACCAACCGGTCCGCATCCTCCAGTCTGGCGGTGATCGGTTTTTCCACCAGCACATGCACCCCGGCCTCCAGACAGGCACGCACCACCGCATAGTGGCTCTCGGTCTCGGTCACCACCGAAACCATGTCCACCCGCGGCAACAGCGCGCGAAAATCCTCCACCGCCTCGACCTTCAACTCCTCGGCGACCCGTTTGGCCCGTTCCCCATGCAGATCGACCACCCCGACCAGACGAACACCGGGGATGCGGGTGTATTTCTGGGCGTGAAACCGACCCAGATATCCAACGCCGATCACCGCCGCCCGCAACGCTGCCATACCTTCGGAGTCCGACATGTCGCTCATTTCACCACGCTCCCGTCAAGAACGATAAACCAGCAGGGGCCAGGAGCCCATGGCCCCTGCTGGGGTTCGGGGCGAAGCCCTGGGGTGTTGAATTTGCACCCATTCAGCCCCCCTGCCTTTGGCGGGATCCTGCATGGGTACGCATCATCAAAGACAAAGTGAAACCGCGACCATCATGGGATGCGTGGTTTTCCGCAAGGCTGCCGTGCAAAATACGAGCGTCGTTTCCAAAAATCGGAAACGACGCTCGCGAAGACCGCGCGCGACGTTGTTTCGCAACATGCGCGAAAAAACGCTCTTTTGTCGAGCGCGCCAAAAGCAAAACCTCGGAGGCGCTGCCTTCGAACCTCCTTCGGGGAGTTTCGCCCCCCGCAACAGGGTTACACCCCACCCGCCACTTCCACCACATCCGCCGCATCGATGCCAATCAACACCAACCCGTGCCGATCCGCCACACTCCGGGTCGCCTCGGGATCCACGATCATCGCACCACCCGCCTCCACCGCCGCCACGCGAATCCCAGCCTTGATCATGCTCTCCAGGGTTCCCGGCCCGATGGTCGGCAGATCCAACCGCCGGTCCTGCATCGGCTTGACCACCTTCACGAACACCGCACTCCCCTCCCCAGACCAACCCCAACCCCGCGCGTCCAACAACCCGCCCGCACGGGCCAACATGGCATCGGTCCCCTCCATCGCCTCGGCGGCAACCACCATGCCACGCCGCACCACCACCCCCTGGCCGATATCCAAGGCCCCCAACCCCTTGGCCGCTCGCCAGCCATGCCGGATGTCCGCCCACTCCGCCTCGCTCGGCTCGCGCCGACTCAACACCCCGCGCGGCGCCAGCAACTCCGGCATGAAATCGGTGATGGAACGCAAACAAAAACCACGCTCCTCCAACTCCGCGGCCACGGCACGCAACAGTCGGTCGTCATCCATCCCGCCGACCAAACGCTTGAACACCATCCCCAACGCCAACCGATCCGGACGCGCACGCCAGATCGTGGACTTGCGAATGCCGCCCACCAGCACCAGATCCCGCGCCCCATGCTCGCGCAGAAACCTCAAAATGCGTTCAAATTGTCCCAGCTTGACCCAAAGGAGATGGTCCGCGCACGTGGCAAGAGCCGGATCGCTCTCGCCCTCATGGGCCACGATGGCGACCAGTCGCGACTCCGACTCGCGATGCATGGCACGCGCGAAAAGCAACGGCAACTGCCCGGAACCCGCCACCAATCCGACACGCGCGTTCAAGGAAGAGGACTCGAAGAGAGAAACAGCGTGTGACGATCGATACGAAACAACCAGTCGGTCAGCGACAGATCCCCCTCTGGCCGGATTGCAGGAATTCGAGAATGGATTGCACCTCGACGAACTGGGAAAGATGCCGCTCCAGCTCCTCGATCGCCTGTTCCATGCGCATGTTGGAACGAAACACGATCCGATAGGCCTGACGAATCGCCTTGATGGTCTCTTCGCTGAAACCGTGACGCCGCAATCCGACCACGTTCACCCCGGTCACCTTGGCACGGTTGCCCGCCGCGGACACATAGGGCATCACATCCATCGAAATGGCCGAAGCCCCGCCGACAAAGGCGTTGCGCCCGATGCGCGCAAACTGGTGGATGGCGGTCAGACCGCCGATCACCGCGTAATCCTGCACTTCGACGTGACCCGCCAACGTGGCCCCGTTGGCCATGATCACATGATCCCCCACCCGGCAGTCATGCGCCACATGGGCATAGGCCATCACCATGCAGTGGTTGCCCACCCGCGTCAATCCCCCACCACTTTCGGTGCCACGATGAATGCTCACATACTCGCGGATCGCGCACCCCTTGCCGATCTCCACCCGAGTCGGCTCGCCGGCGTAATGGGTATCCTGCGGGGGCTGCCCGATCGAGGCGAAACTGAAGACCCGACTCCCCTGACCGATGGTGGAGTGGCCATCGATCACCGCGTGGGCGCCGACCTCGGCATGATCATCCAGAATCACGTTCGGACCGATCACCGCATACGGTCCAACCTTCACCCCGGCACCGATCTCGGCCTTGGGATCCACCACCGCCGTGGCATGAATGATCGCGGCCTCAGCCATGGTCGTTCCCCTCGTCTCCACCGGTCTCCGCATCCCGGGTCATGGCCATCAGCTCCGCTTCCGCGACCACCGCGCCCTTCACCCGCGCCACCCCGCCGAAACGCCAGATCTCGCGACGCCGTTTGAGCAACGTCAACTCCAGCAGCAGTTGATCCCCAGGAACCACCGGCTTGCGAAAACGGGCATTGTCGATGGCCATGAAGTAGACCAGCCGACCCTTCACCGCCGCCGGATCGATGTATCCGGCCAGCATGGCGCCGGCCTGGGCCATGGCCTCCAGGATCAACACCCCAGGCATCACCGGATGGCCCGGAAAATGACCCGCGAAGAACGGTTCGTTGAAGGTGACGTTCTTCAACGCCACCAGACGCTCACCCGGCACCACCTCCTCGACCCGATCCACCAGCAGAAAAGGATAGCGATGCGGCAGGGTTTTCAGAATTTCACGCCATGGTTCCACGGAACGGCTCCTGTCTGGGTTAAAACCACTTCTTGGTGTACTCGTTGAGGCGGTTCAATACCTGATCCGAAATGTCGATCGTCGAATTGGCGAACAGCACCTGCCCCTTGCCAAAAATGGCCGTATACCCCTTTTCGCGCCCCAACTCTTCAATCACGGTACGCAGCGCCTCGGTGATCTTTTTGGTCCAGACACCGTTCTCCCGATCGATCGCCGCCTGGTTGTCCTCGACCAGCCGTTGATACTCGCGAAACTTGTTGCGGGTGGTGTTCTCCAGATCGGCGCGGGCATCGCGATTCATCACGTTGCCACCCTGTTCGATCTTGGCCTTGAGATCCTTGATCTCCTTCTCCATGGCATCCACTTCGCGCTGCTTGGATGCCAGCTTTTTCTTCAACAGTTCACGCGCGTGCTGGGCCGCCGACGACGAGGCCATCACCCGTGGCACATCCACATAGGCAAACACCGGTGTACCGCCGCCCGCCGCCTCGAGCGGAGCGGAAACAAGGCCACATCCCACGGCCAAAACCAATGCCAACGACCATGCCAGCGTTCTGCGGGAGATGGAACGGAAACCTGACTTGATCCGGTTTGAAAAGAATAACGCGCTCACAAGGATGTCCCCATGCTAAAGTCAAATACTCTGGTTTTGTCAAACTCCTCCTTGACCAGAGGATGGCTCAAGGAGAGACGCAGTGGACCAAACGGCGAATTCCAGTGCACCCCGATGCCTGCCGCCGCACGAATACCACCCGATTCGCGAACATCCACCGGGAGTTCTCCATTTCCCAAATAGCCGACATCGACGAAGGTCACACCCTTGACCCCCTTTTCGCTCAGGTTGCCGATCGGGAAGAAGAGTTCGACGTTGACCTGCTCGAAGTGCAAACCACCGTAGGCGTCGTCCTCGGTCAGGGTGCGCGGTCCGAGACCGCCGGGTTTGAAGCCGCGCAACGACGTGGAACCGCCCAGATAGAACCGCTCGAAGATCGGCACGTCCTTATCCAGACCGTTGATGTAACCCGCGCGACCACGGATATGCGCCACCCACTCCTCGTCTTCCGTGATGGGGTGGTAGAGTTGATTGTCCACCAGAAGCCGGGCAAAGCTGATGTCGCCGCCAAGCCCCGCGATGTCGGTGGTCAGGCGATGGACGCGCCCCTGGGTGGGGTTGAGGTTGTTGTTGACATCGTTCCAAACCAGGCTGTTGCTGACCATCGAACGCAGGTAAGGGCTCTGCGCCGCCTGGGCGAGAATCGAGCGCGACGTGACGTTGCTGTCCGCGGCGATGTCGATCTGGGCGAGGTTGTAGCTGAGCTGATCACGCAGATTCTTGGAGATCGGGAAACCCAGACGCAACGCCCCACCGTAGACCTTTTCGGTGTAGGTGGCCATCTGGCGTCGATCGGACTCCTTGGCGAACAGGTCGAACCCTGCCGAGAGGTTCTTGTCCATGAAATAGGGTTCGGTGAACGAGAAATCGAACTGGGTGCTGTTGCCGGTCAGGGTGGTCGAGAGCACCATGCGTTGGCCGCGACCCAGGAAGTTGTTCTGACTGACGCTCGCCGTACCGATGAGCTGGTCGATGCTCGAGTAACCGGCCCCGATGGTGAAGGTGCCGGTGGCCTTTTCATCGACCTTGATGCGCACATCCACCTGATCCGGATTGCCGGTGTTGGGGGTGGTGATTTCGATGTTCTCGAAGAAGTTCAGATCCGTGACGTTCTTCTTGGAACGACGCATCTGCGTGGAGGAGAAGCGATCCCCCTCGTTCATGGTGATCTCGCGACGCACCACGTTGTCGCGGGTACGGGTGTTGCCGACCACCTCGATGCGGTTCACATAGACACGCCGTCCCTTGACCACCTCGAAGGTGATGTCGATGGTCTTGGCTTTGTCGTCGAAAACGGTCTGGGGACGGATATCCAGGAAGGCATAGCCGAAATCGCCGACCAGATCGGTGAGCTTCTCGATCGACTGGCGCAGCAGGTCGCGGGAGTACCACTCCCCTTGCCGCACGCGCAACTCTTCCATCAGACGCGCTTTGGGCAGTTCGTCGAAATCCCCCTTGACATCGATGGCGCCGAACCGATACCGCTCGCCCTCGCGCACCGAGTGGGTGATCACGAAGGCCTTGCGATCCGGGGTAAGTTCGGCCACCGAGGAATCGACATGCACCCGCGCATAGCCCTCGTCCAGGTAGGCATTGCGCAACTGCTGCTGGTCGAACTGCAACTTGTCGCGGTCGTAGGCGTCGTCTTCGGTGAACCAGGAGAACCAACCCGATTCGTGGATCATCATCTTGCGGGTGAGTTGCCGTTCGGAGAGGGCCTTGTTGCCGATGATCCGCACCTTCTGCACGCGGGATTTCTCGCCCTGGTCGATCTTGTAGACCACATCGACCATGTTCTGATCGAGGTTCTTGACCACCATGTCGATCTTGGCCAAAAAGAAGCCTTTCACGCGGAACGCCTGGCGCAGGGCGGAGAGGTCGCGTTCGGTGGTGGAGCGGTTGAACAGGGCCTGAGGTTTCAGGTGGACGAGCTTTTGCAACTCCTCGGTACCCAGGGCGTCGTTGCCCTCGAAGGTGACCTTGGCGACGGTGGGGTTCTCGACCACCCGGATCAGGAGTTCCCGTCCCTGCTGCTCGATGGCGACATCCTTGAACAGTCCGGTGTCGTGCAGCGCCTTGATGCTGCGGCGCAACGCATCCGGTTCCATGGGTTGTCCGGGAATCACGGAGACATGACTTTTGACCGTATCGGCCTCGATGCGTCGGATACCTTCCACACGAATCGAATCGATCACCTCGCCGGTCCAGGCGTTGGCCGCGAAGGTCAGCAACACCACGCCAAGGGGAATCTTCAACAATCGACGAATAGGAAACATGCGCGGATCTTCGTCCTCATGGCAAGTCGTGGACACCAATCCAAGGAAAATACCCCACATGACCCGACAGGGCAAGAGTTCACCGTTAACGCATGCTCAATAATGGGGGATCTAGCCGTCGGAGAAGATCCGGGTCAAATCGTTCTTCATGGCCCAGGCCATGAGGAAGATCAACAGGAACATGCCGGCCCGATTGGCCTGCAACCGCACCTGCTCGGAGAGCGGCGAACCCTTCACCGCCTCGATCAGGAAAAAAAGCAGATGACCGCCATCCAGCACCGGGATCGGCAGCAGGTTGAGGATGCCCAGGTTGATCGAGATGAGCGCCATGAAGAAAAGCATGCTGCTCGCCCCCTGCTCGGCGGTCTTGCCGGCCATCTCCGCGATCATCAGAGGTCCGCCGATCTGATCCGCCGGGATCGAGCGGGTGATGATCTTCCACACCCCGGTGACGATCATGTCGGTCATGCGCCAGGCGTGCTCCACCCCCTTGACCAGGGCGGAAAAAAATCCGTAGGTGACGAACTCCGTGCCACTCCCCGGTCCGATGCCCACCAGCCAGGTACGCACCGTCTCGCCGAAAATATTGGTCATCTCCTGCACGCGGGGCTGGATGGTCAAAAGGATCGGCCCTTCCGGTCGTTCGACGGTGAAACGCAACGGCACCCCCTCGGAACGCTTGATGGTCTGGCTCAACACCTCCCAGCGGGTCACCGGCTGTTCGTTGATGGCCACCACCCGATCCCCGACCCGCAATCCGGCCTGTTCCGCGGGCATGCCGCGGCTCACCGAGCCGACCACCGGCAGCAACTCCCCCACCCCGAGCATGAAAGCCATGACCAGCACCATCAGCGCGAACAAGAAGTTGAACGCCGGACCCGCGAAGACGATGGCGATGCGCGACCACACTCCCTGATTGGCGAACGAATCCGGAGCATCGGCGACCACGACCGGATGGCCGGATCGATCCTCCTCATCCTCTTCCTCCTCGTTCTCGCCGAGCATCTTCACGTATCCGCCCAGAGGGATCAGCGAGAGTCGGTATTCGGTCTCGCCCGCACCCCGGCTCCAGCCGGCAATGCGTGGTCCGAATCCCAACGAAAAGACCAGCACCCGCACCCCCATCAGGCGCGCCACCAAAAAATGGCCAAGCTCATGCACGAAAATCAGCGCGCCCAGCACCACAATGGCCCAAAAGACCGTACTCATTAGATTACCGCTCCACGCCATCCGCATGCCGGCGAATCCACGCCTCGGCACAAGCCCTTGACCAACCATCCACCGCCAGCAAACCTTCCAGGGATCCCCCGTCTCCCTCTGCATGCGACCGTTCCAGACACCCCTGGATCAGACGCGGGATATCCAGAAAAGCGATCCGATGTTCCAAAAACGCCGCCACCGCCACCTCGTTGGCGGCATTGAGCACCGCCGAAGCCACGCCCCCCGCCCGCAGCGCCGCATAGGCCAACCCCAGACAGGGAAACGCCTCCGGATCGGGCGGACCGGCAAAGGTCAGACGCCCCAGGGCGGGCAAATCAAGCGCCGGTACCGGGGCCGAAATCCGCTCCGGCCAGGCCAACGCCACCGCGATCGGCGTGCGCATGTCCGGCACCCCCAGTTGCGCCAGTACCGACCCATCCGCATAGGCCACCATGGAGTGAACGACGCTCTCCGGATGGACCACCACCTCGATCCGCTCCGCCGCCACCCCGAACAAATGGTGCGCCTCGATCACCTCCAGCCCCTTGTTCATGCAGGTGGCCGAATCGATGGTGATCTTGCGACCCATGTTCCAGTTGGGATGGGCCAACGCCTGATCGGGCGTCACGGCGGCAAGCCGTTCCCGGCTCCACCCCTTGAACGGTCCCCCCGAGGCCGTCAGGATCAGCCGCACCTCCGGTTCGGTCGTCAGGGGGCCCACATCGAGCCTGGTCCGCCCATTGACCAGAACCTGAAAAATCGCGCTGTGTTCCGAATCCACCGGAATCACCCGCGCGCCGCCCTTGACCGCCTCGGCCATGAACAGGGAACCGGCGATCACCAGACACTCCTTGTTGGCCAGGGCCACATCCTTGCCGGCGCGCAGGGCAGCCAGGGTTGGTCGCAATCCCGCCGCGCCCACCATGGCCGACAGCACCATGGTCGCCTCCGGCCATCCCCCGACCCGCTCCACCCCGGCCATGCCGGAGAGCACCTCGATCGACTCCCCGGCCAGCGCCCGACGCGCCGCATCGGCGGCCCGTTCATCCGCCAGGGCGATCACCTCCGGACGGAAGCGCCGCGCCTGCTCGACCATGACCCGGACATTGCTTCCCGCAGCCAGCGCCACGACCTCGAACCGCTCTGGACAGGCCGCGACCACATCCAAGGCGCTCAGACCGATGGAGCCGGTGGAGCCGAGGATCGCCAACCGCTTCACGACAGCCCCCCGCGATTCTCATCCAGGACGCGACAGACACGCATCATCCCGCGCCCATCACAGACCGCCAAGGAACCACGCTCCCAACGGCACGCCGCTCGTACGCACCCGCAAATAGGCGTAAAAAATCGGCGCCACGAACAACAGACTGTCCAACCGATCCAGGAGCCCCCCATGTCCGGGGATCAGACGACCGGCATCCTTGACCCCGGCTTCGCGCTTGAGCACCGATTCGACCAGATCCCCCGCGTGGCTGGAGAGGGCGAGCAGCAAGCTCACGCCCAGGCTTTCGATCCAGCCGAACGGCACGCCGAACCCCTTGAGAGCCACCGTGCCGATCATCACCCCCGCGCCGGTGCCACCCCAGAAGCCGGCCCAGGTCTTGTTCGGACTGATGTTGGGCACAATCTTCGCCTGGCCCCAGGTGCGCCCCACCAGATAGGCGCCGGTATCCGTGGCCCAAACGACGAACAGCAGAACGCAGATCAGTTTGCCCCCCATGGGCATGGCGCGCAGCCCGTCGATGAACATCAGCGGCACGCCGCAGTAGACCACCCCCATGAAGCGAAACCCGACCTTGGGCGACACCTGCTCGCCGGGCCGGTACTCCACCAGGGACCAGGCGAACAGGCCGACCAGGATCAACGACAGCTCGATGCCGATCCAGCCCGGATAACCCCGGTAACCGGTGTACATCATCAGAATTTGCGCCAGAAGCAGCGGAACATGGGGAATCGGCAGGAAGGGTTCCCGCAAGCGCAGCCACTCCCAAATCAACAGGACGCTGGCCGCGACCAGCAGCACGAAAAGGGCGGCTCGGGAACCGGCCAGGATCAGCCCGATCAGGAGCGGTGCCAGGGCCAGGGCGGACAGGGCGCGAACGATCATCCGGCGTGGTATCCCAAGGTTATCCAACAAAAATTGTAACTATTCAGGACCCCAAAATTGGCGGGGTCCAGGGGCCAGGTGCCCCTGGTGGGATCCAAGGGCGAAGCCCTTGGGATGTTGTTTTTGATTTTGTCTTTCGCCGATCTTCACGATAAGCCAATTTCCGCGATTTTTGCAAAAACTGGCGCAAGCGCGCGGTCTTAAACCGCCCCCATCCTGGAACGACGCATCCCGTGATGGGGGCGGTTTACCAAAAACTATCGGGCCGCGCCGAAACGGCGATCCCTGCCGGCATACTCACGAATGGCCTGTTCCAAATGCGCGGCATCGAATTCGGGCCAGAAAATCGGCAAAAACACCATCTCCGTGTAGGCCATCTGCCACAGCAGAAAATTGCTGATGCGTTGTTCGCCGCCGGTGCGGATCAGCAGATCCGGATCGACCTGACCAGCGGTGGTCAGACGGGCGGACAACCGAACCTCGTCGATCGCCTCGGGATCAAGGGTTCCGGCAGCCACCTCCCGCGCCAGGGCACGGGCGGCATCCACCAGTTCGATGCGTCCACCGTAGTTCAGGGCGATGTTGAAATCCAACCGGGTGTTGTTCCGGGTCTTCTCTTCCAACTCGCGCACCAGGGACTGAACATTTCCCGGCAACTCGTGAATCCGTCCCAGGGCACGAAACCGTACCCCCTCTTCGACCAGTTCGTCCATCTCCTTGCGCAGATGGATGGCCAGCAGGTTCATCAGAGAGGAGACCTCCTCCTCGGGCCGGTTCCAGTTCTCCGAAGAGAAGGTATAGAGGGTCAGGGTCGGCACCCGAAGATCCAGACAGGCCTCGACCGTGCGCCGCACCGCCTTGACCCCGCGCCGATGCCCTTCGATCTTGGGCAGAAAACGGGCCTTGGCCCAACGCCGATTGCCATCCATGACAATGGCAATATGCCGGGGCATCTTCTCTGGAGGTACGGGGGTCATGACCGTCTTCGTGACAACCCTACTGGAGAAAAACCGATCCCTGGGTACCCTTGGGGCTCCGGGATCGAAGGATTAAGGGAACCCTCGACCGATCTCTTGTCGTACGGGATCCCGAGGTTTCGGGCTCGAAACATGAGAGCCCCCATCAGGAGACTCACACCCGCATCACATCGGCCTCTTTGTGGGCCACGATCTCATCGACCTCCTTGACGCGTTGATCGGTGTGCTCCTGCACCACCTTTTCCAGATGGCGCAGATCGTCCTGGGAGATCTCCTTGTTCTTCTCCTGCTTCTTGTACATCTCCATGGCCTCGCGTCGCACATTGCGCAAGGCCACCTTGGCCTGCTCGCCGGTTTTCTGGACCATTTTGACCAGATCCTTGCGCCGCTCTTCATTGAGTTCCGGCAGGGGCACGCGAATCAACACCCCGTCGTTGGAGGGGTTCAACCCCAGATCCGACTCCAGGATCCCCTTCTCGATCGCCTTGATGAGTTTCTTGTCCCAGGGCTGGATGGTGATCAGACGCGGTTCCGGCACATTGAGGGTGGCAACCTGATTCAACGGGGTATCCGAACCGTAGGCTTGCACCACGATCCGGTCCAGAAGGTTGGTCGAGGCTCGCCCAGTGCGCACGGCGGACAACTCCTCCTTGAGCGCCAGGATGGTCTTGGTCATGCGTTGATCCAGGGTTTGCATCACGGCGGGGTCGATCATCCGGCTCTCCCAGGCTTGTAAAATGAGGGTCTATCTAAACCGCACCCATTTGGGGATGCGTCGTTTCTCGCAAGGCTGCGTGCAAAATACGGGAGTCGTTTCCAAACTTAAGCATGATGGGGGAAGCCCCCACACCCCCAACCATGGACCGCCCTTACGGGAGTTCCACGGTAAAAAAACGGAAACAACTCCCGCGAAGGCTACGCGCGACACGTTTTTCGCAAAAGTCGCAAAAAACGCTTCTTTTGAAGCGCGCGCTAAAGTCAAAGGCAAAATCAAAACCCCGGGAGAGAAGTCTCCCAGATCCTCTCTTTTTTTTACCAATAAAAACCACACATCCCAAGCCGGGTGCGGTTTAAGAGGCTGTTTGGGATTCCATGCATGGCATCACCAAACCTGCACGCATCGAAACAATCGATTCGTGCTTCTCGGATTGCTACGCGATCGGGCGGACCATGAATGGCCCGCGTAGCTGTTTGGCCATTGCCAAACAGCCTCGCAAGGATATCGTCACGCCAAGAGTTCAAGACCGTTCGATGCCGCCAAAACCGATGGTGGTGCCTCTCGGCTCCCCGGAGAGGATCGCCGTCAGGCAGCCTCGTTCCAGAATGGAAAAAACACACAACGGAATGCGGTTGTCACGACAGAGCGTGATGGCGGTCAGATCCATCACCCCGAGCCCCAGACGCAACACCTCGTCGTAGGTCAGGGAGGTGAACCGTTTGGCATCGGGGTTCTTCTTGGGGTCGGAGTCGTAGACCCCATCCACCTTGGTGGCCTTGAGCAACAGATCCGCGTGGATCTCGGCGGCGCGCAGACTGGCCGCGGTATCGGTGGTGAAATAGGGATTGCCGGTGCCGGCGGCGAAGATCACCACCCGCCCCTCTTCGAGATGGCGCACCGCATCGCGTTGCACGAACGGCTCGGCGATCGGACTCATGGGAATGGCCGACAGCACCCGCGTCGGCACGCCGCACCCCTCGAGGACAGCCTGCACCCCCAGGGAGTTGATCACCGTGGCCAGCATGCCCATCTGATCGGCGCTGGAGCGCTCCATGCCGAGAGATGCGCCATACGCACCGCGGAAGATGTTGCCACCCCCGATCACCACCCCGACCTGAACCCCCAGCCCCCACACCTCACGGATCTCCTCGGCGAGGGCGCGCAGGAATGGCGGATCCAGGCTTTCGCCCTGGGATCCCATCAGAGCCTCGCCGGACAATTTCAGCAGGATGCGCCGCTTCGCCACGCCAGGGTCACTCCAAAATATCGATGTCGAATGGGTTCCTTGACGGACCGTCCGGGGGAACCAGGGTTGGGGGAGCCATCCCGATGTTCACCGTGGAACGCCTGCAAGGAAAAATCCACGGTCGCGGGGCAAGAGGATTCCCTCCCATCCCGCACGTTGGCCAAAACGGATGCGCGCGGGCCGGACCCGGGTCCGAACCCCGCGCGCATCGCATGTCAGAAGCGAGGCAGCGCCCCTTGGAGGCTGTTTGGTGATTCCATGAATGGAATCACCAAACCTGCACGCATCGAAACAATCGATTCGTGCTTTTCCAATTGCCGCGCAATTGGGCGGGCCATGAATGGCCCGCGTCGGCTGTTTGGCATTTGCCAAACGGCCTTGTTACTGACCGACCTGTTTGGCCACCTCGGCGGCGAAATCGTCGTCGCGCTTCTGCAAACCCTCGCCCATCATGAAACGGGCGAAGCCGGCCACGCGGATCGGCGCGCCCAGGCTCTTGGCCGCGGCATCCACCACCCCCTGCACGGTCTGCTCCGGATCCATCACGAACGGCTGCTCCACCAGACAGGTCTCGCCGTAGAACTTGGAGAGACGTCCCTGCACCATCTTCTCGATGATACTCTCCGGCTTGCCCGAGGCGCGCGCCTGATCGGCCAGCACATCGCGCTCCCGATCCAGATCCCCACCCGGCACCGCGTCCCGATTCAGGTACAACGGGGTCGAGGCGGCAACGTGCATGGCGATCTTCTTGCCGAGTTCGCGCAGGACATCCTGGTCGGCGGCGGCGGACTCCAGCGACACCAGCGTACCGATCTTGCCACCCATGTGCAGGTAACCGACCACCACCCCCTGGGCCGCTTCCAGACGGACCACGCGGCGCAGGTTCATGTTCTCGCCCACGCCGGCGATCAGCGCGGTCAACTCTTCGCCCACGCTGTGACCCGCTCCCGGATACGGCACGGCGGCCATGGCCTCGATATCGGCCACCTTCGCCTCGAGACCGGCCTGAACGGCGGTCTGGATGAAGTTCATGAACTTTTCGTTCTTGGCCGCGAAATCGGTCTCGGAGTTGACCTCCAGCAGCAGACCGTGATTTCCTTCGGAGGCCACCACCACCTTGCCCTCGGCGGCCACGCGGCCCGACTTCTTGGAGGCAGAGGAGATCCCCTTCTTGCGCAGCCAATCCACGGCGGCCTCGAGGTCGCCTTGGGTCTCGGTGAGCGCCTTTTTGCAATCCATCATGCCGGCTCCGGTTTTCTCGCGGAGTTCTTTCACCAAATTTGCACTGACAGCAGACATGTCACGAATTTCCTTTTCGGGTCAAATATCGGATTTATCTCAAGATTCAGTCGAAACCACGGTGTCGGCCACCGCTTCGTTCGAAACCGGCGCATCCTTGCGGGCGTCGAACATGGCCTCGGTCACCTCCGGGCGGCGCCCCTCGAGGATGGCATCGCCCATCTTGTTCAAAAAGAGCTTCAGGGAGCGGATGGCGTCGTCGTTGCCGGGGACCACCCAGTCGATGTGGTCCGGATCGCAGTTGGAATCGACCAGCGCCACCACAGGGATGTTGAGTTTGTTGGCCTCGGCCACCGCGATCGACTCCTTGTTGACATCGACGACGATGATCAGATCCGGCAGACGGCTCATCTCCTTGATGCCACCCAGGGAACGTTCCATCTTTTCGCGCTGGCGATCCAGATGCAGAACCTCCTTTTTCGGGAGATACTGCATGGAGCCGTCCTCGCGCATCTTCTCGATATCCTTCAGGCGGCGGATGGATTCCTGGATGGTTTTCCAGTTGGTGAGCGTGCCGCCCAGCCAACGGTGGTTGACATAGAACTGACCGGTCCGCTTGGCCTCCTCGGCCACCAGATCGACCACCTGGCGCTTGGTGCCCACGAACAGCACCACGCCGCCACCACCCGCCCGCTCGGTGACGAAACGACAGGCATCACGCAGCATGTAGATGGTTTTTTGCAGATTGATGATGTGAACGCCGTTGCGGGCCGAATGGATGTAGCGGCCCATTTTGGGATTCCAGCGCTTGGTCTGGTGACCGAAGTGGAAGCCCGCGTCCAGGAGTTCACGAATCGAAAACGTTGCCATGATGGTTCTTTGTCCTCTTTGTTCGGTTTAAGGTTCGGCTTGATCCTCCGCGACAACCGGTTGGCAAGGAGATCCACACCCCCATCTTTCGTGGGGAGCCGGGACCGCCGGCAGGGTCGCGTGTGAAATGGGAAACAGGTTGAAACCCGCACAGTGTACCCGCTCTGACTCACGGATTGCAAGCGAAACAGACCGATCGACCGGAATTCTTCCTCATCCGACAGCCAGGACCACCGGATTCAAGTTTTTCGTTTCGACAGGCCCGCCATTTTGCTATGCTGATCGCTCACCAACCAAACCCTGACATTCACGGCCAACCGCATGACCCTTTCTCGAACCGGAGGTCTCTGCCCGTGCCCGCACCGACCAGATGGATCTCATGGGTTGTGGCAACCCTCATGCTCGGATCCACCTCCACCGTTCATGCCGCCCCCCTGCGCGTCAGCGGCACCGGCGCGGCGATCTCCACGGTCCGACAACTCGCCGAAATCCACCAGAAGGCGCATCCGGAACTCGAACTGCGTTTCATCACCCCCCCCATGGGCAGCAGCGGCTCCATCCAGGCCGTGACCAGCGATCAACTCGACCTGGCCCTCACCGGTCGCCCCCTCAAGAAGGAGGAGGCGGACACGGGACTCGTCCAGACATGGATCGGTCGTTCCCCCTTTGCCTTCGTGGTCCAGCGCGACGCCCCCCTCTCCGACATCACCCTCGATCAGGCCGCCAACCTCTACGCCGGACGCCAAACCACCTGGCCAGACGGTTCAAGGGCGCGCATCATCCTGCGCCCGATCCACGATGCGGATACCACGCTGTTGCAATCCCTCTCCCCGAAGCTGCGCGAGGCACTCAAAACCGCCCACGAACACCGCCAACCCGGCTCGGCCCTGGCCGATACCGATCTGGATCTCGCGGACATGGTGGAGAAGGTTCCGGGCGCCCTGGGCAGCGTGGCCATGACCCTGATCCTGGCCGAAAAACGCCCCCTGAAGGGATTGCGCCTGGATGGCGTGGAACCCACCGTCGCCGCCCTGGAGCAAAACCGCTCCGTCCCCTTCAAACCCCTCTATTTCGTCGCGCGCCAGGAGTCCATGCCACACCTCGCGGGTTTCATCGCGTTTCTCGCCTCCAACGCCGGACGGTCGCGCATGCAAGCCCTGGGACTCTCCGCCACGCAACCCGCGCCGTGAACCTTAACGTGAACCCGCACGCCACGCCCCTGCTGAGTTTCACCACCCGCACCACCGGTCTCGTGGCGGTCGTCGCCATCCTCCTGCCCCTCGTCATCCACCTCTTCGTGGCCTGGGACAGCCTCGACAAACATCTCACCACCGAACTGCGCATCCACACCCTGTTTCTCAATAAATTCATCAGCAACCAACCCACCGGGTGGAGCGTCGCCGGCATTCGCATGCAGGCGATGCTCGAAGACATCCACCAACCCGGCACCTCGGTGCGGGTGGTGCATGTCTCGCCCAAACGGGAACTCGAAGTCAGCGCCTTCGAGGAGTCGCTCCCGTGGCCTCGCCTGACCCGCGCCGGCACGCTGTATGACTTCGGCGATCCGGTGGGGCGGGTCGAGGTCACCCTCTCCCTGCGACCTCTGCTGCTCCCCCTCCTTTTCACCCTGCTGGGCGGTCTGGGTCTGGCCTGGCTGGTTTTCTTCCCTCTGCGCTATCTCACCTTGAGAATCGTTCAACAATCCATCTCCACGCTGGTCGAGGCCAAAAACATCGCCGAGAAGGCCAACCGCACCAAATCGGATTTCTTCGCCAACATGAGCCACGAAATCCGCACCCCCATGAACGCCATCATCGGGCTGACCGAGCTGGCACTCAAAGGGGAGATCCCGCTCAGAACCAAAGACTATCTGAATAAAATCAACACTTCATCCCAATCACTGCTCCGCATCATCAACGATCTTCTCGATTTCGCCAAAATCGACTCAGGCCATCTCCATCTGGAGATCATCCCTTTTCAAATGCGCGGCATTTTCGACCGGATCACCGATCTGTTCCGTCTGCAGGCCGCCGAAAAGGGAGTGGCCCTGATCCTCTCCGTGGCCGGAGAGTGTCGCGCCACCCTCCTGGGGGATCCGTTGCGCATCGAACAGATCCTGATGAATCTGGTCGGCAACGCCATCAAGTTCACCCCCTCCGGCGGAACGGTGGAGCTGGGGGTGGAACGGCACGCAACCAATTCCGATTCCCGCGTCGAACTGCGCTTCTTCGTGCGGGATACCGGCATCGGCATCCCCGAGGCGTTGTCCGCCCATCTGTTTCAACCCTTTGTCCAGGCTGACCTCTCCACCACCCGCAGACATGGGGGTACCGGACTCGGACTGACCATCTGCAAACGGCTCGTGGAGTTGATGGAGGGGCGCATCTGGCTGGAGAGCACGCCTGGACAAGGGAGCACCTTTTCATTTACCGTCACCCTGGGCACCATCGATCCCCATCCGTCGTCGGATCCCCTGCCGCCACCCGCGGAGATTCAGGGCATGCGCGTGCTCCTGATAGGCGCAGACAACCCGCAACGACAGGCGGTCGAGGCGATGCTGCGACTGTTCTCGTTTCACGTGGAACCCGCCAAGGATGGCCAGCAGGCCATGGAGATCGCCCGCATGGCGACGCCAACCGACCAGCCGATCCGTCTGGCGGTGATCGACGTGCCGCGCGCCGGAGAGGATGGACACGAGACGTTGCGACGGCTGCGCGCCTGCCAGGGGTTGCGGGAGTCGGATTGCAAGACCCTGCGTCTGATTCCACCGCAACCGGATGGCATCCACCACCGCGCCAGCCGACCGGACCAGGATGCCGTGCTGGAAAAACCGCTCAACTGCTCACATCTTTACGATGCCATCCTGCAACTGTGCGGCAAGAAGGCGATCCTCCCCGACTCACGCCAACAGGCCGGACCGGGCCTTCCCGAACTCCGGGCCAGACTGACCGGCGCCAGGATCCTGCTGGTCGAGGACAATGCCATCAACCGCCAGGTGGCCGAGGAGAATCTGCGTCATGTCGGCATCCTGGTCGATGTGGCGGAAAACGGGTGCGAGGCGGTCCAAAAGGTGGTCGATGCCCCTTATGATCTGGTGCTCATGGATATCCAGATGCCGGAGATGGATGGCCACGCGGCCACGCGGGTGATCCGCTCGGATGGCCGGTTCGCCGACCTGCCGATCCTGGCCATGACCGCCCACGCCATGGAAACCGATCGCGAGGCGAGCCTGGCGTCCGGCATGAACGGTCACATCACCAAGCCGATCAGTGACATCGAACTGTTCGACACTTTGTTGCGTTGGATCCGCCCCCGCGAGGGGATCGGCGGGGCGCCGTCCGAGCCATCGGACGCGCGGCCCGAGTCCGTTACCAGCCCGTCCCAGGATGGACTCCCCGGCATCAATCTCGAGGAGGCGTTGCAGCGGGTGAATGGCAATCATCGCCTGTTGATCAACCTCCTCGCCGAGTTCCGACGCGACCACGCGGAAACGCCCGGTCTGCTCGCCCCCCTGCTGACCACCCCTCTGCCGGAGGATCTGGCCAAGGCGTCCACGATGATCCACGCGATCAAGGGAATTGCCGGCAATCTGGCCGCGCGCGGGGTGCATGCCGCAGCAATGGCGTTGGAGATTTCGATCAGGAATCGGGGGCGGTCGCAGTGGCCGGAGTTGGTGTCGCGTCTGGAGCGGGAGATGGCCGCTCTGGTGACGGCGATCGATCGGATGACCCGCGAAGCCCCCCGGCCCCTCAAGCCTTACGATGAAACTTCCGGGCCCGACCCGGAGCGCTGTCGGGCCCTTCTGGAGACCTTGCGCCAGGAGATTCTCGACCACGGGTTCCAGGCACTCGAGATCGCCGAGCGGTTGCGTCCCTTCGTGGGCCAGGGAGAGGCGCTCGATCCGCTCCAGAAAATGGTGCTTGCCCTGGACAGCATCGATTTCGTGGAGGCGGAACGGCTCTGGGAGCCTCTGGCCCGCGCCTTGGGATGCGCGGAGGATCCAACGTAATCACGTTCGCAACGCCGCCACCATGCACCATCAACCATCCGGATCATAAGACATGGAACCCCTCGCGATTCTCGCTGTCGGCATGGGGGCCGCCTGTGGCGCCTGGTTGCGCTGGTGGCTCGGCATGCTCCTCAATCCGCTCTTCCCCACCGTGCCCCTCGGCACCCTGACCGCCAACCTCCTGGGCGGCTACCTGATCGGGATGGCCATCGCCCTCTTTTCCCACCACTCCGGCCTGCCGCCGGAGGCACGCCTGTTCGTGATCACCGGTTTTCTGGGTGGATTGACCACCTTTTCCACCTTCTCCGCCGAGGTGGTGGGGTTGTTGATGCACCAGGAGTATGGCTGGGCCGCGGCCACGGCGGGGGGGCACCTGCTGGGATCCCTCACCATGACCGCGCTCGGCATCTGGACCTTCAAGCTTCTGACAACCTGAACCCACGGGAACCGCGCCATGCAAGGCTTCACCCTTCTCATTTTCGTACGCGAGAATCAGCGCCATCATGGCATTCTCATCCATGAATGGCTTCTGGAGCAGGCCCGGGAATGCGGATTGCCGGGCGGATCCGCGTTCCGCTCCATCGCCGGATTCGGACGACACGGAATCCTGCATGAAGAGTCATTCTTCGAACTGGCGGGGGATCAACCGGTGGCGGTGCTGTTCATGGCCGACGAGCACAGGCTGGAGGCCTTTCTCGAACGGATCCGGCAGGAAAACCTCTCTCTGTTCCACGTCAAACTTCCGGTGGAGTTCGGGATTCTGGGCAAGTCGTGACGGCACGCCAAACGCCAGAATGAAAAACCGCGCACTCCGCGAAGGTCATCTGCGCGCGGAGGCCGGCATCGCACTGGCCCCCAACGGCAATCCAGTCGCGCGCCTCAGCGGCAATCCAATGCGCTTCAGCGGCAATCCAATGCGCTTCAGCGGCAATCCAGTCGCGCGCGACGTTTTCACCCAGGCAAGAGAGGCGCACGCCCTGAAAAGCGCTCCGTCAGGAGGCGTTCTCGACCTGCTCGAGAATCGCGGCGGCGATCTTGTTGGGCTGGAACTTCGGAATGAAGGCATTGGCCCCCATCTGCTCCGCCTTTTCCTGATTCGAGCGGTTGCTCAACGAACTGTGCAAGGCCAGATAGATGTTGGCCAGTTTGGGGATCTGCCGCACCTTGCGGGTGAAGGTGAAACCATCCATCACCGGCATCTCGATGTCGGAGAAGATGATGTTGTACGGGATCTCTCCGGACTCCACGCACCGCTCCAATTCGGCCAACGCCTTGTCCGCGCTGTCGAACATCGTGTGGCGCAGACCCAGCTGGTTGAACGCCGAGGCCATGAGTTGCCGGGCGGCGGTGGAGTCATCCACGGCCAGAACATGAAAATTTTCGATCCGGAGCTTCTTGGCGCGTTGCGCGAGATCCTGGGATATGACATCCTCGATCCCGATGATGTCTCCAAGTATTTTTTCGACATCCAAAATCTGAACGGTTCGATCGTTATCATAGGTGATCGCGGTGAGATAACTTCCGCCGTAGAGCGATCCGTCGGGACGAATCACATCGTTCCAACTCTTCTGGATCAGTCGATCCGGTTCGCTGACCAGGAATCCCTGGATGGAGGTGCTGTATTCGCACACCAGGACGTAGCTCAGATTGGTCAGATAGGCAACCGGTTCGAGTCCCAACGCCTCGGAGAGGTCGAGCAGATTGATGGCATGTCCACGAAAATCGATGGTACCCTTGATGGCCGGGTGCGATTGGGGAATACGGGTGATGGTTTTGGGGCACTCGATGATCTCGATGATCTTGAAGACATTCAGGCCATAGAGTTGGCCATCGGTCAAGACAAAGGTCAACATTTCCATCTCGTTGCTGAAGGCGAGATTGGCGCGTTTGTTGACATCGGCCATGAAATTGTCGTCCGGCTTGCTGACTCTCATTGCGGCAGTCCTTATAACGAAAAGAGAGGGATCATCGATGAAAGCGCTAGCTTACCATGAAACTCCCGAAGGGAGGTCCACGGTACGGGGGGTGAGGGGGATCTCCCCCCATCATGCAAGTTACAGCATACACGCTTTTGGAATGAAATACCGGTTTTTTCTGCGTGCGTTCACAAAGTTTTTGCTGATCGGATGTTTGTTCATCCCCGCGTCCGCGCGCACCGAGACCTGGCAAGGCCAGGTGATCCGGGTGACGGATGGGGACTCGCTGGTGGTGGATCGGGGCGATGGTCGCAAGATCAAGGTGCGGGTGGCCGAGATCGACGCCCCGGAGCACGGACAGCCCTTTGCCGACGTGGCGCGCCGCCATGCGGAACAGTTGGTCGGCAAGCGGATGGTGCAAATCCATGAAAAGGAGCGGGACCGCTACGACCGGGTTGTGGGCTGGGTGAGGGGCGACGGTCTGGAGGATTTCGGCAAGGAGATGGTACGGGTCGGCCTGGCCTGGCGCCATATCCGTTATGGCAAGAACCCGGAGCTGACCCGCCTGGAGAAAGAGGCCCGACAACGCAGAATCGGCCTCTGGTCCGAACCCCATCCCACCCCGCCCTGGGAGTGGAAAAGGAGCCATCCCCACCCGGAGCGGGAGTGACCCGCATGCATCCCACACCCAACCCGCCACGCGATCCCGCCAGCATGCTGGATCTGGCCCAACCCCGCGACCGACTCTTCAAGATCCTCCTCTCCCATCCGAAGACCGTGGACCCTCTGCTGCGCGAACGTCTGCCATCCGTGATCGCGGACCGCCTGACGGATGATCCGCCGGAGATCGTCGCAGGCCCATCGTTTTGTAGCTCATGACCACCTTCCACCTGTTGCCGGAAAAGAAGGTGCATGCGTTTATTGAATGGGTCAATCCCGAGGAGGACCACGACAGGCTGTCCATTGATGTGCGGGAACTGTTGGCGGAAGGCGAGGCACGCGGAATCAGCAAGGGGGAGTGCAACATCCTGCTGCGACGGTTCCAAAAGAAATTCGGGCATCCCCCGGCCTGGGTCAAGGCCAGGTTGGACGAGGCGGATCACGCCTCCCTGGAGATCTGAAGCGAACGGCTTCTCGATGCCCGCTCGCCCGAAGAGATCTTCGCCCCGCCCGGTTCCGCCTCCAGACCGCATGGACCCCGAATCGAAACCTGCCCCGGTCCGAAAGCGGCATCCTCCCCGTGACGCGCGACGGCCTGGATCCGAGCCGGGCGGGATTCTCACTGCCAACGCCAGAAGGACGCGCGACGGCCTGGATCCGAGCCGGGCGGGATTCTCACTGCCAACGCCAAGCGGAATCGCCGCCGGGAAGGGCGTTCCTGGAAGCCTCGCCCAGCGGCAGGGCGCCCATTGCCGCGCCGGCGACCTTCTTGGAGAAGCGGGTCAGCACGTCCTCCTCGATGGTGAAATCCACCAACCGTTCGTTGCGGATCAACTGCCGACTGATGAACGACACCGAACCCAAACCATCCACCAGGCCGAGTTTCACCGCCTCCTCGCCGGTCCAGATCAACCCCTGGAACAACTCCTCGCGACCCGCCTTCAGACGGTCCCCGCGCCCGACCTCGACCGCCTTGATGAACTGCTCGTGGATGCGGTTGAGCAGATTCTGCACATGCTGCTTCTGGTTCGGCTCCACCGGCGTGAACGGATCGAGCAGCGCCTTGTGCTTCCCGGCAGTCAGCAAACGGCTCTCCATGCCCAATTTCTCCAAGGTCTGCTGAAAGCCGAACCCCTGCATGATCACGCCGATCGACCCCACCAGGGTCGCCTTGTCGGCATAGATCTTCGGGGCGGCGGAAGCCACCCAATAACCTCCCGAGGCGCACAGATCCTCAAGCGCGGCATAGACCGGCATCTCGGCGTGCTGTTTCTGCAAACGCAGGAACTCATCGTAGATCCGACCCGCCTGCACCGGCGTGCCGCCCGGACTGTTGATGCGCAGGATCACCGCTTCGGTATCCGGATGTTCGAATGCCTCGCGCAACCCCTTGATGATGTTGTCCGCGGATCCCGGAAGTTCATCGACGATCATGCCGCGCAGATGGACCACCGCTACATGCTTGCGTTTGGCCGACAACCCATCCAGATGCGGGATCTCCTTGCCCGGATGGCTCATCCACAACAACGCCATCAGGTAGGCGGCGATGAAAAAACGAAACCAGTTGCGTCCCCGGCGGGTTCTCTTCTGTTCGTTGAGATTGGCCAGCAGCAGCCGTTCCAACACCTCGCGTTCGCGGGCGCGGTTGGCTTCCAGTTGACGCATCCAGCCCCCGCCCGCATGCTCTTCCGACGGGAAGACCTGGGGTGGATCCTCGGCAAAACTCGGTTCGTTCTTGTCCATGGTCGCTCGAGCGGCGCACTCGACCGCGGACCCCCGTGAAGGGATCCACGATCGAAGAGAAAGGGGGCTCACCCTTGGCTAAAGGTTGATCAGGCTTGCAGCAGGAGTTCGGGCCGCATGCGGATTTCGGTCACCTCCTTGAGGTCACTCACATGAAACCGCATCGCGTACACCTTGCAGGCCCGACAGATATCCGCCGACTGGAAGCATTGGCTCTCCTTGTTGCTCCAGCAGGGATTGTTGTTATCCCTGAGGGAGGGACAGGAGTTCCGGGAGGCGTATTGACACTTGGTCACGTCCCAGCAGGGGATCAGCGTCATCAGCGAACGGATGCCGGCGATGCTGATGCTCGACTTGATCATGCGCCGGATCTCGACGAGCCAGGCGATGTCATCCTCGTTGAACAGGCGCGTGCCGGCCCGGTTCTTGTGGGAGATGAACAACCGCTCCCGTTCGTACATGTGAATGGTGCGAATCGAAATTCCCAATCGCTTGGCCACCACGCCGATCTTGACCATGCCCGCGGTTTCCATGCTCTCCGCGGGCATGAAATTCGTGCTCAAATTCATGTCGTTCCCCCCCCCTTTTTTTTGTTCAGTTTCAGCCTGTCGATCACACAACGCCCGGGAACAGGTTGAAAAAGGCCCGTTTCCCGGCATAACGCGCCGCCGAGCCCAGGGACTCCTCGATGCGCAACAGTTGATTGTATTTGGCGATGCGGTCCGAACGGTTGAGCGAACCGGTCTTGATCTGTCCGGCATTCACGGCCACCGCCAGATCGGCGATGGTCACATCCTCGGTCTCGCCCGAGCGATGCGAAATCACCGACGGATACCCGGATTGACGGGCCAGTTCCACGGCATCCAGGGTTTCGGTGAGGGTGCCGATTTGATTCACCTTGACCAGGATGGCATTGGCGATGCCATTGCGCACCCCCTCGGCGAGAATCGCCGGATTGGTGACGAAGAGATCATCCCCCACCAGTTGCACCTTGTCGCCCAGAGCCTGGGTGAGCAGACGCCATCCTTCCCAATCCCCCTCGGCGCAGCCATCCTCGATGGAGAGGATCGGATAGCGCGCACAGAGTTCCTGATAATAGGCGATCAACGCCTCGCGGCTCATCACCCGGCCCTCGCCCTTGAGGTCGTAGCGACCGGTATCGGCCACGAAGAACTCGGACGAAGCGCAATCCAACCCGAGATGGATATCCTCGCCCGGCGCGTAGCCGGCGTTTTCGATCGCCTGAAGGATCACCTGGAGCGCCTCTTCGTTGGAGGCCAGATTCGGAGCGAAGCCCCCCTCGTCGCCGACGGCGGTGTTGAGTCCCCGTTTGGAGAGCACCTTCTTGAGTTGATGGAACACCTCGGCGCCCATGCGGACCGCCTCGGCCATCGAGGCGGCGGACACCGGCAGGATCATGAACTCCTGAATATCGACGTTGTTGTCGGCATGGGCGCCGCCATTCAGGATATTCATCATCGGCGTGGGCAGCAGATGGGCATTGACCCCGCCCAGATAGCGGAACAGGGGTTGACCGCAGGCCAGGGCGCCGGCCTTGGCGGCGGCGAGCGACACGCCGAGGATGGCGTTGGCGCCCAGGGCGGATTTATCCGCGGTGCCGTCCAGGGCGATCATGCGGGCATCCAGGGCGCGCTGACCGAAGAGGTCCATGCCGCGAATCGCCGGGGCGATGGATTGGTTGACCGCAGTGACCGCCTTCTTCACCCCCTTGCCCAGATAGCGTTTGGCATCGCCGTCGCGCAACTCCAGGGCCTCGCGGGCGCCGGTCGAGGCTCCGGAGGGGACCGCGGCCCGTCCGATGAGGCCGATGGAGGTGGTCACCTCCACCTCGACGGTGGGATTGCCGCGCGAATCGAGGATCTCACGGGCATGAACATGAGAAATGCTGATGGACATCTTTATGAACGCTCCTTCCAGATCAGATCCGGCTTGCGGGCCGCCAGGGTGGCGTCGAGACGCCCAACCCCGCCGCCCGGCACCGGGATGGCATGAGGTGCCGAGGTCACACGACGCGCATCGTTCTCCGCCTCCTGACGGATGGCGATCAGCGCGTCCACGAAATGATCCAGGGTCTCCCTGGTTTCGGTCTCCGTGGGTTCGATCAGGAGACACTCCGGGACCAGAGAGGGGAAATACATGGTCGGCGCGTGGATGCCGAACTCCAGCAGACGTTTGGAGACATCCAGGGCGGTGATGCCGAGCCGTTTCCGTTCCGGCTCGAGCGACAGGATGAACTCATGGGTGGCGCGTCGATCGGGATAGGCGACGGTGAATCCCTCGGCCATGAGCCGTGCCATGAGATAGTTGGCATTCAGGGTGGCAAACGCCGACACCCGCCGCACCCCCTCGGCCCCGAGCATGCGCAGGTAGATGTGGGCGCGCAGCAGAATGCCGATGTTGCCCGCGAAGCCGGCCAGGCGACCGATGCTCTCCGGCAGGTCGGCCTCGGTTTGCCAGGAGAACCACTCGCGCCCCTTGTCGTCGAGGCTTTTTTTCACCACCGGAACCGGCAGGTAGGGGGCGAGACGTTCCGAGACCGCCACCGGTCCCGCGCCCGGACCACCGCCGCCGTGGGGAGTGGCAAAGGTTTTGTGGACGTTGAAATGTACCGCGTCGAACCCCATGTCGCCGGGACGGACCCGTCCCGCCACGGCGTTGAGGTTGGCGCCATCGTAGTAGAGCAGCCCGCCGGCCTCGTGCACGATCGCCGCGATCTCCCCGACCCGGCGCTCGAACACTCCGAGCGTGGAGGGGTTGGTCAGCATCAGTCCGGCGGTATGGGGGCCGACCGCGGCGCGCAGGGCTTCGATATCCACATCGCCCGCGGCGGTGGTGGGAATCTCGCGCACCGACAGGCCGCACATGGCGGCAGTGGCCGGATTGGTGCCGTGCGCGGCGTCGGGCACCAGCATCTCGCGCCGCGCCTCGTCGCCACGGGCGCGGTGATAGGCGCGGATCATCGCGACACCGGCGAATTCGCCATGGGCGCCGGCCATGGGCACCAGCGACACCGCGCGCATGCCGGCGATCTCGCCGAGCATCTCCTGCAACTCATGCAGGCAGCGCAACACCCCCTGCCCGCTCTCCACCGGTGCCAACGGATGGCGATTCAGGAAACCCGGCAGCGAGGCGAGCACATGGCAGGCGCGCGGGTTGTATTTCATGGTGCAGGAACCGAGCGGATAGAAATGGGTATCCACCGAGTAGTTCAACTGCGACAACCGGGTATAGTGGCGCACCACCTGGAGTTCCGAGACGCGCGGCAAGGGGGGTGGCGCGACGCGCAGGAAACGCTCCGGCAGATCCGATCCCCCTTCCGGAAGTTCCGGGATGTGTTGGATGTTGCGCCGCTCCGGTCGCGAAGCATCGAAGATGGTCTGGTTCATCATCCCTCCTTGACATTGAGCACCCAGGACAGGGTGTCGGCATAACGGTCCAGATCGGCCTCGGTACGGGTCTCCGTGGCGCACACCAGAATGGTCTGATCCAACTCCGGATAGCTCTCGCCCAAACGGTAACCGCCGTTGATACCCAGACGGGCCAGACGGGCCAGGGCCGGGGCGATCGGCTTGGGCAGTCGCAGCACCGTCTCGTGGAAGAACGGTCCCTGGAACACGCGGGTCACGCCGGGGATGGTGGTGAGTTTCTCCACCAGGGCTCGGGTCCGGGCATGACAGGTGGCGGCGGTGCGCGCCAGGCCATCGGGTCCGAGCAGGGAGAGATGGATCGAGGCGGCGACGGTCATCAACCCCTGGTTGGTGCAGATGTTGGAGGTGGCCTTGGCGCGACGGATGTGTTGTTCACGGGCCTGCAGGGTAAGGATGTAGCCGGTGCGACCTTCCGGATCGGTGGTCTTGCCGACGATGCGACCCGGCATCTGCCGGATCAGCGCCTGTTTGCAGCACAAAAATCCGAAGTACGGTCCGCCCGAGGAGAGGGGAATGCCCAACGGTTGTCCATCCCCACAGGCGATGTCCGCGCCCGAGTCGCCCCACTGACCCGGCGGTTTGAGGAGTCCGAGGGCCACAGGATTGACCTGACCCACGACGATCGCCCCTTCGTGCCGGGCCCAGTCGGTGAGGGTATCGACCTCCTCGAGCATGCCGAAGAAATTGGGTTGCGGAATGACCAGCGCGGCCACCTTCTGACCGTGGAAGCGGTTGAGCGCCTTGAGCGAGACGCGCCCTTCGACCGGATCAAAGGGGATCTCCACCACCTCCAGATCCAGATCCCGCGTCATGGCGCGCACCACGGCGCGGTGATGGGGATGGACGGTCTCGGGCAACAGAATCTTTCCGCCCTGGTTGGTGGTGGCACGGGCGGCCATGAGCACCGCCTCGGCCAAACTGGTGGCCCCGTCGTACATCGAGGCATTGCCCGCGTCCATGCCGGTCAGACCGGCCATCATGGTCTGAAACTCGTAGAGCAGTCGCAAGGTGCCCTGACTGGCCTCGGCCTGATAGGGGGTGTAGGCGGTCATGAACTCGCCGCGTCCGGCGATCTCCCACACCGCGGCAGGGATGTGGTGTTCGTAGGCGCCGGCGCCGATGAAACACAGGCCCGACCCGTCGCCTTCGGCCCGTTCGCGCAGCAGTCGCCCGACCGCCATCTCGCCGAGCGCGGGGGGAAGTTCCAGGGGTGGAGCGCGCAGTTCGGACGGGATTTCCTCGAACAGGGTCTCCAGGTGCGCGACGCCGATGGCCCCGAGCATCGCCTCGACATCGCTGGGAGTATGGGGAATGAATGGCATTTTTTTATTTTAAATTCAATGAGTTGGATAGAAAGATGACATTTTGAACGATCACCCGACTGTCGCAGTATGGCAGATTATCGCGTCCGATGGAACGCATTGTGATGCGTTCTGGACGCATTCAGGTCATTTTTCATGCGCCACGGAAACGAATACGACGGATTCAGGAAGGGACCGGCAGATCCAGGCCATCCGGCATTCGGAGACAGCCTGACAAAAATGCCCGGTCTGAATGGTTTCAGACCGGGCAGGACAGCACACCGCAAGAACAAACCCGGGGAGGGTCGGTGACCAAGGGTTGGGCAGTCGAACCAAGGTCACTTGCCTGAGGGGGCGAGCGATCAGGGCATTTTGGCTCCAAAGACTCCAAAAGTTTCGGAGTTGATCAGAAAATGGACCCAGATGCTGGCTGCATAACCCAAGGCAATGACAGGCGTCCATTTCAGATGGCTGCCAAAGGTATACACACCACGCGCCTGCCCCATGAGCGCGACACCGGCGGCGGAACCGATGGACAAAAGACTGCCACCCACACCAGCGGTCAAGGTGACCAGCAACCACTGTCCCAGCGACATGCCGGGTTCCATGCTCAACACGGCGAACATCACCGGGATGTTGTCCACAACGGCGGAGAGCAGGCCGATCATGACATTGGCCGGCGTATGTCCCCACCCTTCATAAAGGATCTGGGAGACGTTGGCCAGATAGCCGATCACCCCCAGTCCTCCCACGCAGAGAATGACCCCATAGAAGAACATCAGAGTATCCCATTCGGCGCGACTGATGCTGCGGAAGATATCGAACGGATCTTCCGGGAGTGCATCGTCTTCGGACCTGGTTGACGCATGGCCGTTCTTGTGACTCGATTTTTTCAGATGGTAGCCGAACACCATCAGGTATCCGAGTCCGGTCATCATGCCGGCCATGGGCGGCAGATGCAGGAAATTGTGAAAGGACACCGCGGTCACGATCGTCAGCAGAAACAGCAGAATCATCCGTTTCGCGCCCGGCTTCATCGTGATGACCTCACGGCTGGCAGCCGGTTTGCCCTTGGGAACATAAAAACTCATGATGGCGGCAGGCACGAACCAGTTGACGACCGAGGGGATGAACAGCAAGAAGAAGGTCCAGAACTCCACGATCCCCTTCTGCCAGACCATCAAGGTGGTGATGTCGCCAAACGGACTGAACGCACCGCCGGCATTGGCCGCCACCACGATGCTGATGCAGGAGAGGGAGACGAAAACCGGGGCGCTTCTGCCCACGGCCAGCACCACGGCACACATCAGCAGGGCGGTGGTCAAATTGTCCGCCACCGGGGAGATGAAGAAGGCCAGCACGCCGGTCAACCAGAAGAGCTGGGTATACGAGAACCCGGACCGCACCAGCCAGGAGCGCAAGGCCTCGAAAACGCGCCGCTCCTCCAAGGCGTTGATGTAGGTCATGGCGACCAGCAAGAACAGGCAGAGTTCTGCGAATTCGAGGATATTGTGGCGGATGGCCACCTCGGCGACGGCAGGCGATCCCGCCTCTTTATAGGCTACCGCGATGAAAATCCAGATGACGCCCGCAGCCAGGATCACCGGTTTCGATTTGCGCAGATGGGTCACCTCTTCGGCCATGACCAGCGCATAGGCACCGACGAACAGCAGCAGAGAGGTGATCCCGACCCAGTGTCCGGTCAGATCGATCTTGTCAGCCGTGACGACACCTCCAGCCCATGACGCATCGGGAAGCAGCCATGTGGCGCACATAGCAAGCAGCATGGCGAACAGCATCTTGTTTGTCTTGTTTCTCTGATTTTCCGGCAACATGGCACGCTCCATTCCTGAATCAGGATTCCTGCGAGAATCAAAGCCTCCGAAGGTTCTCGTCTTCTGCGAGCCCTTCGCTCCCTCCCTTGCCCTGGCGGGCAACGGAGGGGGCACACAAGTACAACGCGTTTGCGCGATTTTTCGCGGATTTGCTTGATGGGGGGACCCCCTCACCCCCGCGACCGACCCGCGCACGCCCGGCCTTTCTCGGCGTGATGGGCGGCCCCCCCTCACCCCCGCGACCGCCCCCCTTCGGGAGTCCCACGGTCCATGGACAAGGTTCAATGATGGGCATGCATGGCCGTGGATTCGGATGGCAGCGGCAGACTTGACTCGACCTCCACCTCACGGATCGTCTGACGCGACGCCTTGATCACCTTGAAACGCACCTCTCCGTGGGTCAACACGGCCCCCTCCGCGGGAATATCCTGGAAATGGTCGAGCAGAAAACCGCCCAGGCTCTCGTAATGTCCATCCGGCAGTTCGATCCCCAACTCATCCCTCAAAGCCACGAGGCGGATGCGGGGATTGACGCGCCAGCGACCCGGTTCCATCTGTTGCCACCAGGTGGTCGTCTTTTCGCCAACATCGTATTCGTCGCGCATGTCTCCGACCACGCGCTCCAGAATGTCTTCCAGGCTGACCATCCCCTCGCACCCGCCGAACTCATCGACGATGATCGCCAACCGGTCGCCATCCTTCTGGAAGGCGGTGAGCAGATCCTCGATGCTCTTGGCCCCCGGAACGTAGCGGATCTGCTTGAGATGGGGCAGAATCGGCTGGGCATCCGGCAGATCCAGCAAGTCGATCACATTGACATACCCGATCACGTTGTCCACCCGTCCCGCGTGTACCGGCAACAACAGGTGGGCGTGTTTGGCCGCCATCTGCCGGGCCTGTCCACACGAGGCATTGCGTTCCAACGCCTGCAATTCGATCAGTGGAACCATGATGTCGCGCGCATGGGTCTCCCCGAAATTGAACAGCCGCCGGATCATGTTCTTTTCGATGGGGAGAATGTCGGTCTCCTGAACCCGCATCTGCAACACCTGATCGATCTCTTCGCGCAGCGAGAACAGATCCTGCTTGTTCCTTCCGCCAAGCAGTTTGTTGATTCCCTTGAACAACAAGGAAAAAATAACGATCAGCGGAAAGAACAGATAGGAGGATGCCTTGAGTACGTAAATGATCCGCGGAGCCAGATAGTCGGCGCGTTGCTGAAAAATGCTCTTGGGAACGATTTCGCCAAAAACCCAGATCAGCGGCGCGGAGATCATGATCCCGATCCAGGCGTGCTCCGATCCGAAGACCTCGATGGCAAACAGCGTGGAAAGCGATGAATTGCTGACGATCGCGACATTGATGCCGACCAGCGTGGTCGTGAGCAGATGTTCGGGTTTGCGCAGCATCTCCATGGCCAGTTGGGCCCCATGGGATCCCTTGGCCGCCATGTGACGCAGTTTCAGTCTGTCGGCACTGACCACGGCGATTTCGGAACCGGCATAAAAGGCTTCCACCATCAAACACAAGACGATCAGGGGGAGCGTCATCCAGGCTTCCATGGTTATCCCTCCTGCTTGTTGGATTGGGTGGATTGAACGGAAACCGTGACCACTTCGCCTTCTATGACGGACATCTCCTTCTCCTGTTCCGGATCCCGGGTGGATACAATCATTTTGGGTTGCGCATTCAGGTTGACCGTGGCCGATGGCGGGGCGGTCGGATCGGATTGACGGACCCGCAGAGAGGCGATCCGGTTGTTGTCCATCTCCAGAACGGTGAACTCCCATCCCATGATCGACACCCTGCTCCCCTTTTCCGGCAACTCACCCAGGGTATCCAGCACCAATCCGCCGACGGTCTCCGCATCGTTCGCCTCCAGAGTGCAACCGGTCAGCCGCACGAACTCCTCGATCGGCATGACACCGGGCAGGGAGTAGTGACCATTGACCATGGAATGGCTCGGGAGAAGCGCACTTTGTGGCACCAGTTTGCCGTGCAGGGGACCAAAAATGATCTCCATCAGGTTGTGCATGGTCACCATGCCCACCAGACCGCCAAACTCATCCACCACCATGGCCAGGGAGTGGTTCTTTTCCATGAAGGATTGAAACAGCGAGGAGGCCAGTCGGTTGGCGGCCACGAAATAGGGTTTGCGCAAAAGGGTCATCGGATTGGTGTTTTTCTTGTCCCCATCCACCGACATGGCGAGCATATCACGGATGTGCAGGATCCCGACCACATCATCCCGGTGTCCTTCATACACAGGAATGCGGGTATAACCGGTTTGCTTGAAAGCCTTGAGCACTTCGTGCGCGGGCGTGTTCCGGGTCAGAAAAAAGATCTTGGCCCGCGGAATCATCACATCCCGCACGCGTATGTTGCCGAAGTTGAAGATGTTGTCGATGTAGGTCCGCTCCGTGTCATCGATCACCCCGTCCATGCTGGCCTGCTCGGCCAGGGTGCGCACCATCTCCTCGGTGACCGTAGCCCGTTTCTCCTTCTGCTCACCGATGGCCAAGGTGATGAAATAGTTCGAGATCCATCCAACCACCCGGCGCAAGGGCGTGATGCTTCGACGAAAGAGGGTCAACGGCTGACTGACCAACCCGGCAAAAAAGATGCTGTTGCGCACCGCCAGGGTCTTGGGGGTGATCTCCCCGAACAAGAGCAGAATAGGCAGCATGACGAGAATGTTGACCCACCAGTTCTCTTCACTGCCCATCAGGGTAATGAGCAGCGTGGCCGAGATGTTGGAGGCCGCCACGTTCACCAACTCGTTCCCGATGAGGATGGTGGTGATCAGGGCGCGCGGATCCTTGAGCAGATCGAGGATGGTCTGCATCTGCGGATGTTTTTCCCGCGCCATTTGATCCAACTGCATGGGATTGAGGGAGAACAGTGCGACCTCGCTGCCAGAGAAGAAGGCCGAACAGGCCAGCAAGAAAACGAAGAGAAGCAGTTGTATGATGACGGTCAGATCGATGAGTGACAAGATCTCCATGATGACTCCTTGGTTGTCAAAATCCATTCATTTGATAATCTTAAACCCACAAGCCGCCAGAACGTGAATTGGTCGGCATGGAGCGGGTTGGACAGATTCTTTGGGCGGTCGGGGCCATGACGACTCTCCGCTTTGTCCCGGCGAATGCGTGCGTGATCATGGACGGATGGGAACCCGAGGGGGTGGAGGGTATGAGGGCATCAGATGCCACGATTCGCTCCACAAAAAGCGGCGTTCTTTTCAGGTCGCGGCATGGCATCCGGATTGGCGGACCATCCATGCAACCGCATGCAGGATGCGAAGTCGCTCAACACAGGAGACTCGTGAAAGGCGAACCGACGAACCCCATGACAAGACCAAGCCGAATACGCTGACCACGAAAACTCGAATGCGCTTGCGGGCCCTGGAATGACGTGGTTGGGACCGGCATCATGAAAATGCAGTTCCTTCATGGTTGTTCTCGCTGGCGAGTGCCATCCTGAGGTAAACTTGCACCCTGTGAAGAAGCCCCTCATGCCTCCCCAAACCTGCAACACCCGCAGGGTCGATTCACAGGTTCAACCATGTTAACCCATGAAGCTGAATTGAAGTTGAACGGGTCGCGCATTGATTCAGAAATTGTGAAGAAGGTTAAGTTTGAATTCAGTTTCGAAGGGTAGGATTTGAATCGGACCTGAAACGGAACCCCCTCCGGACTTGCACGCTGGCGTGCCATGACGAAAACGCCGGAGGCTTTCACCCATCATGCACACGTTTGACAGGGCAAACAACGATGCGCATCCTGATCATTGAAGACGACCCGACCCTGGCCCAGCATCTGAAACGCAAGTGCGAGTCCGCCGGATTCTCGGTGGACATCACCAGCCATGGCCTGGAAGGCGAGGCCATGGCCAATCAGTTGGCCTACCACGCGGTGATCCTCGACCTGGGTCTGCCCGATCATCCGGGTCTGACGATCCTGAAAAACTGGCGTCGCGGACGCAATCCGGTCCCGGTGATCGTGCTCACCGCGCGCAACAGTTGGCAGGAACGGGTGGTGGGAATCGAGGCCGGCGCGGATGACTATCTGGGCAAACCGTTTCATGTCGAGGAGTTGCTGGCCAGACTCCGCGCCCTGATCCTGCGCTGCCATGCCCGTTTCCAGGGACAATTGAGCGCCGGAGGCTACACCCTGGAAGAGGAGCGTCAAGGGGTGATCAAACCGGATGGCGACCGGGTGCAGTTGACCTCCATGGAGTTCCGTCTGCTGAGGGTTTTCATGCTCTCACCGGGCCGCATCCACTCCAAGGAGTCGCTGATCGATGTTCTGTACGACTTCGACAAGATCATGGATCACAACGTCATCGAGGTCTATGTCAACCATCTGCGCAAGAAACTGGGCCGGGATATCATCCGCACCCTGCGGTGGCAGGGCTATCAGTTCATGCCGGGAACCTGACGGATGAACTGGCGCCGCTCGATCAAAAGCCGACTGCTCGTCACCCTGGTGGTGAGCCTGATCGGGATGTTCTTCCTGTTGTGGTGGGTGGTGAGCACCGCCTTGCGGGAGTTGACCGCCAACTACCTGGAAGACCGCATGGAACTGGAGATCGCCAGCATCCTCGCCGAACTGGCCGTGAATGACCAGGATCTGATCAGCCTGGACGGCAAGCACGTCGATGCGCTGTTCCACTTCTCGTTTTCCGGCTATTACTACCAGATCACCCTCCAGGGCGAGGGTGAAACACAACAGCTCCGTTCCCGCTCCCTGGAACAGTTCACCCTGGACATCCCCGCCGTTCCGGTGGGTCACCAGATCCGCTTTTTCGCCAAGGGTCCGAAAAACGAAAACCTGCTCACCCTGGTGAAAAACATCCCGTTGCGGGAACGACAGCTCACCCTGGCCGTGGCCGAGGATCTGACCCCGATCGAGGAGGATCTGGAGCGGTTCCTGTGGCTCTACTCGATCATCTCCATCGTCTTTTTGCTGCTGCTGACCGTGATCCACGTGGTGGCGGTCTATCGGGCCATGTCCCCCTTCGCCAGGATCCATCAGGACGTGATGCAGCTGGAAATGGGGCAGATCGGAAAACTGAGCGAGGATGTTCCGGTCGAAATGAAAAAAGTGGTTGGGCAGATCAACCACCTGCTGTCGCTCATGGAGCAACGCCTGATCCGATCCCGCGGCACCATCACCAACCTGGCCCATGCCATGAAATCCCCCCTGGCCACCCTGTTCCAGATCGTCCACCACCCGGACCTCGGCAACGACGCCCACCTGCGTGGCGAAATCGAGGAGCGGCTGAATCTCCTCTCCAACCTCATCGATCGGGAGTTGCGACGCGCCCGGCTCTCCGATTTCCCCCTGGAGGGGATGTTTTTCTATCCCGAACAGTCCCTGGGTCTGCTGGCGCGCACCTTGAAGAACATCAATTTCCAGAAAAACATCGAGGTAGACTTGTCGATCCCCTCCGGGATCGCCCTGCCCTTCGACCAGGAGGACATGATGGAGTTGTTCGGCAATCTGCTCGACAACGCCTTCAAGTGGGCATCCAACCGGATTCGCGTCGGGATCGAAACCCGGGTAGGCGAGGTCTGTTTCGTGGTGGAAGACGATGGTCCGGGCGTGAGTCCCGAGGAGGCCGATCACCTGGCGGTGCGTGGCGTGCGTCTGGACGAGTCACGCTCCGGTCATGGGCTGGGGCTCTCCCTGGTGCGAGAGACGGTGGACCATTATGCGGGAACCATGCGGTTCATGCCCTCCCCGGAGCTGGGAGGTTTTCGAATCGAGATCCTTCTGCCGGTCAAGCCGGAGCATGCCAATCTGTCGGCGGCGGACGCGAACAGACCACGCGCCCTGTGAACCCCGGCCTCGCGGAATCTCGCCGGAGAGGCGTGGCGACATGATCGGCTCGCACCACGGGATCGCCCCCGCCCGCCAGCTCCGATTCAGTTCCCCGCCCCGGCCCGCCAGCTCCGATTCAGCCCCGGCCCGCCAGCTCCGATTCAGTTCCCCGCCCCGGCCCGCCAGCTCCGATTCAGCCC
>NZ_JBZVFG010000019.1:0-26677 GCF_058402785.1 Candidatus Magnetaquiglobus sp. | reverse complement strand
CGGCCCGCGCCACCACAGAGGCCCGATTCAGCCCCGGCCCGCCCAGCCAGGATGGCTTCACGGGGACGGCAGCAGATTCTCCGGATCCTGGGTGTTGTAGCCGGCTTGATGACCACTGCCGATATGCTGGACACTGAGCCGATCCACCCGATTGCGATCCATGTCCACCACCTCGAAGCGGTAGCCCTCCCAGGTGAAACAGTCCCCGACGCGCGGAATGCGTTCGAGCATGGTCATCGCCAGGCCGGCCAGAGTGTGGTAGCCCCCCTCGTCTTCGAAGGGAAAACGGGTCGAGATGCCGGTCAACTCGCGCAGACGTTCCAGATCCAGCATCCCATCCAGCAGCATGGATCCATCCTCCCGCAGCACCACGGATTGATCCTCGGCGGTGGCGCAGTCCTCCAGTTCGCCGACCATCTCTTGCAGCAGATCGGTCAGGGTCACCGCGCCGGCCACGCCACCGAACTCATCCACCACCAGCACCATACCCATCCGGTTGCGGCGGAAATACTCCAGCAGATGGGTGATGCCGATGGTGGCGGGCACGAAAACCGGGGGGCGGACCAGCGACGCCAGGTCGATGGGCTCGTTCATGAGGGTCTTCTTGAGCAGGCTGGTGCTGTCCAGAACGCCGACCACCTCGTCCAACCCCCCGATGCAGACCGGAAACCGGTTGTGACGGCTTTCGGCGATCCGGCGCAGATTCACGTCCAGATCATCCTGCAAATTCAGCAGATCGATCTCCATGCGCGGGGTCATGATGTCCGAGATGCGCCGGGAGTCCATCTGCAGCACCCGCTTGACCAACAACTGCTCGTGCTCCTCGAAGACCCCGGCCTCGGCTCCCTGGCGCATCAGCACCTGGATCTCCTCCTCGGTCACCGGCGGTTCATCGCGGTGATGAAGCTTCAACAGGCGCAGCAACCCCTCGGTGGTCATGGAAAGCAGCCGGATGAACGGCGCGGCGACGCGGGAGAGCCAGTACATGGGTTTGGCCACGAAAATGGCCAGGGATTCGGGATGGTGCTGGGCCAGACGTTTGGGCAGCAACTCCCCCAGGATCAGGGAGACGAAGGTGATCGACACGACGATGATCACCAGTCCCGCCTCGGTGGCGTGGGCGCCGATCAGGGGCAACGGTTCCAGCCACGGGATCAGGCTCTTGAGAAAGACCGCCTCGCCGTAGGCGCCGCTGAGGATGCCGATGGTGGTGATGCCCACCTGAATGGTGGCCAGGAAACGGCTGGGATCGTTGCCAAGCGACAACGCGATACGCGCGCCGCTGGACCCCGCATCGGCCAATTGTTGCAGGCGAACCTTGCGAGAGGAGATCACGGCCATCTCCGCCAGGGAGAACAGGCCGTTGAGGAGAACCATCGACAGCAGGATGAACAGTTCCATCGAATCCAAGGATCCAGAGGCAGGTCTCGACGGGGGCCTCGAAACCAAACGGCTCGCGTCGATGTTCCGGAATCCGAACGATCGACGCACCCTCCTGGCACCCTGTCACTTCCAGGCAAGCGTTTGCAGCGATTGGCCGGGGGAGCGCCGGTTGATCCGGGCGGACATCCGTAACGATCCAGCCGGGGATCACGTTACCACATCCCCCCGCGGATGTCATTTCCAAAGAGCGCCGGTGACTGGCATGATGGGGAGAGTCCCCTCATGCAAATCATCAGGAAGCCTTGGTCATACGGAATCCCGCCGCACCGGGATGGCACTCAATCCCGCAGCGCCGACTGGCCGAACTTCACGAAGGGCGGACGCACGGCGCGGGCATTCAGGCGCCGTCCGCGCAGCTCCACCTGACAGGCCGCGCCGGGTTGCAGCCGGGGATCCACCACCGCCAATGCGATCCCGCGCTCCAGAGTCGGCGAATAACCGCCGCTGGTGATCTCGCCGACCACCTCGCCATCGAGAAAAACCGGCAGATGGTCGCGCAACACCCCCTTGTCGATCAACAGAATGCCGATCCGTTTGCGCAACGTCGGATCGTGCCGCAGAGGCTCGAGCACCTGCCGACCGGAGAAGATCCGGTTCTCCGGCTCCCAGGCGATGGTCCAGCCGAGACCACGCTCCAGGGGATTGCTCTTGCTGTCCATGTCGTGTCCATGCAGATTCAGTCCCGCCTCCAGACGCAGGGTGTCGCGGGCGCCGAGTCCCACCGGGGCCACGCCCGCGGCCAGCAGCCGATCCCACGCGGCGCCCGCCTCGCCCAGCGGCAGGATCAACTCGAAGCCATCCTCGCCGGTGTAGCCGGTGCGTGCCACGCGCCGCCCCTCCTCTTCGAGAATGTGGAACGACGGCAGCGCGGCGGCCCGTTCGGCCATCTCCGGAGGGAGCGCATCCGCCAGATGCCGAACCGCCTCCGGACCTTGCAGCGCCAGAATGGCCAGATCGGTCCGCTCGGTCACCGTGACGTTGTGGGCCGGAGCGTGGATGCGGATCCAGGCCAGATCCTTCTCGCGGTTGCCGGCGTTGATCACCAGCATGAAGTGATCCGAACGCAACCGATAGGCGATCAGATCATCGGTCACCCCGCCCCGTTCGTTGAGCAGCAGACCGTATTGACCCGCCCCATCGGTCAGCCGGCCCGGATCACAGGCCAGCAGCCAGCGGGTCAACCCCGACACGTCGCCGCCGGTCAGATCCACCACCCCCATGTGCGACACGTCGAACACCCCGCAGGCGCGACGCACCGCGTGGTGCTCGGCGATCTGCGAGCCGTAGTCCAGGGGCATTTCCCAGCCGGCGAAGGGCGCCATGCGCGCCGCCAGTCCAACGTGTCGATCGTGCAGGATGGTCTTATGCATCTTTACTCACCTCGTCGAGTCGCTTGAGTTGCCGCAATAAAGCTTCGAGCTGGCCAAAAGGAACCATGTTGGGTCCGTCGCACGGAGCGAGGTCCGGATCCGGATGGGTCTCCAAAAAAAGCGCCGCCACCCCGACCGCCACGGCGGCCCTGGCCAAGGCGGCCACGAAACGGCGCTCCCCACCCGAGGAGGCGCCCTTGCCACCCGGTTTCTGCACCGAATGGGTGGCATCGAAAACCACCGGAGTGCCCGCCTCGCCGAGGATCTCCAGGGCGCGCATGTCCACCACCAGATCGCCGTATCCAAAGGCAAAGCCCCGTTCGCACACCAGTATCCGGTCGTTGCCGGTGGCCCGAGCCTTCTCCACCACCCGCGCCATGTCGGCTGGGGCCAGGAACTGCCCCTTTTTGATGTTCACCGGACATCCGGCCCGGGCCGCGGCCTGGATCAGATCGGTCTGACGGCACAGAAAAGCCGGGGTCTGGAGCATGTCCACCACGGCGGCGACCGGTTCGGCCTGCTCCGGGGTGTGGATGTCGGTGACCACCGGCACGCCGAACTCCATCCGCACCGCCTCCAGAACCCGCAACCCCTCTTCCAAACCCGGCCCCCGAAACCCGTCGGAAGAGGTGCGGTTGGCCTTGTCGAAGGATGCCTTGTAGATCCACGGCACCCCGACCCGATGCACGATCGCCTGGATCTCTTTCGCGGTGGCGAAGGCGAACTCCCGCCGTGCGGCGAAATCCCCGCCTTCGAGCACGCAGGGTCCGGCGATCACCCCCAGGGGCCGTCGGTTGCCGAGGGTGAAGGGGCCCACCTGGACCTCACGCACGGGGGTGGACATGGCCTCACCCCTTCCGATTGGCCAGCGACGCCTTGATGAAGGCCGCGAACAGCGGATGGGGCGAACGCGGGCGCGACTTGAACTCCGGATGGTACTGGCAGGCGACGAAATAGGGATGATCGGCCATTTCGATCACCTCGACCAACTCCCCGTCCGGGCTGGTACCGGAGATCACCAGACCGGCCTCGACGAGCCGTTCCCGGTAGTTGTTGTTGAACTCGTAGCGGTGTCGATGCCGTTCGGAGATCTCCAGGTGGCCATAGGCCCGCGCCGCCTGGCTGCCCGACACCAGCTGGCAGGGATAAGCGCCGAGACGCATGCTGCCCCCCTTGTCCACCTCCGAGTCGCGACGTTGCACCTCGACCCCGCTCTTCCATTCGGTGAGCAGGGCGATCACCGGATGCGGGGTGTGATCCGAGAACTCCGAGGAGTAGGCCCCTTCCAGTCCGGCGACGTTGCGGGCGAACTCCACCACCGCCATCTGCATGCCCAGGCAGATGCCGAAATAAGGCACCTTGCGTTCACGGGCGTAGCGCACCGCGCGGATCTTCCCCTCGGCCCCCCGTTCGCCGAAGCCGCCCGGCACCAGGATCCCATCCAATCCGCTCAATTGCGCGCTCGGATCGTCCTGGGAGATCTCGTCGGCGTTGACCCAGCGCAGCGAGACGCGGCAGTCGTTGGCGATGCCACCGTGGGTGAGCGCCTCGACCAGGGATTTGTAGGCATCCTTGAGTTCCACGTACTTGCCGACGATGCCGATGGTGGTCTTGTGGCTCGGGTTGACGATCTTCTCCAGCACCACTTCCCAGTCGTCCATGCGGTGTTCCGAACCGCGCAGGTTCAAGAACTGGAGCGTCTTGCGGGCCAACCCTTCCAGATGGAGCGCGAACGGAACCCGGTAGATCGACTCCTGATCCTGACAGTTGATCACCGCGTCCGGATCGACGTTGCAGAACAGGCCGATCTTTTTGCGCACCGAGGCGTTGATCTCCCGATCGGTGCGACAGATCAGAATGTCCGGCTGGATGCCGATGGCCCTCAACTCCTTCACCGAGTGTTGCGTGGGCTTGGTTTTGAGTTCGCCGGAGGTGGGGATGTAGGGCAGGAGCGTCAGGTGGATGAACAGGGTGTTCTCCCGTCCCAGATCGATGCGCAACTGACGGATCGCCTCGAGAAACGGCAGGGATTCGATGTCACCCACCGTGCCGCCGATCTCGATGATGGCGATGTTGTTGCCACGCGCCACATCCAGGATCACCTCCTTGATGGCATCGGTGATGTGCGGGATCACCTGCACCGTCGAGCCCAGATAGTCGCCGCGACGCTCCTTGCGGATCACCTGCTGGTAGATGCGACCGGTGGTGAAGTTGTTGGCCTGGCTCATCGGGATATCGAGGAACCGTTCGTAGTGGCCGAGATCCAGATCGGTCTCCGCGCCATCGTCGGTGACGAACACCTCGCCGTGCTGGAACGGGCTCATGGTGCCCGGATCGACGTTGATGTAGGGGTCGAGTTTCTGGATGGTCACCGAGTAGCCACGCGCCTGGAGCAGGCTGCCGAGGGAGGCGGCGGCCAATCCCTTGCCCAGGGAGGAGACCACACCACCGGTAACAAAGATGAATTTGGCCATGTCGTGCTTTCGATCCGTTCTGATGGATGGGATTCAGGCCCCTCACCCCCCGTGCCGAGGCGCGGAAGAGGGCATCGGAGGCCATGCTCCGTGCGTTGACCGGGCTTTGGCCCGGTTCGATTTTCCGTCACTATATACCACTTCACCCGCCCAGGTATACGCTTCGTTACACGCGGGGTTGACAATCCCGCTTCTGTACTTTCGTTCACACGCGGCGAAGCGGTTGGCGCTCCCGTCCCGGCCAACCTCACGGGCGGGCGTTCGACGCCAGAAACGAGCCGACGCGTTCCTCGGCCTCCCCTTCCGGATTCTCCGTCGCCTCGAGCCAGTGGATGCGGACTCCCTGGCGTTCCATGCGCCGGAACCAGGTCTCCTGGCGTTTGGCGAACTGACGGATCGCCTGCACCAGTTGTGTTTCGCACGCCTCGCGGGTCAGGATGCCGCGCACGAACCGGGTGACGAAACGGTACTCCAATCCCATGCCGTCCAGGGTCTCCTCCGGGACGCCCGCCGCCAGCAACCCTTCCACCTCTTCGATCATCCCCTCTTGCAATCTCCGATGCAACCGTTCGGCGATCCGTTCGCGCAGGACCGACCGCTCCCAACGCAAACCGAGCACCAGAAAATCCGCCTCGGGCATGGTGACCACGGGCGCCGTATCGTTTCGGCTCGCCAGGGCGATCTCGATGGCGCGTATCGTCCGGTCGCGGCTTTCAAGGTCGGTGGTGTTGTGTTGCTCCGGTTTCAAGGCGAGCAGGCGCGCGGTGAGTTCGTCGTCCGAGAGTGCGTGCCATTCGGCCCGTTGGCGAGGATCGACGCGTGCCGGGGCCAGACGGTAGCCGCGAAGGATCGACTCCAGGTAAAGGCCGGTCCCGCCGGCAAGAATCGGCAGGCGACCTCGGGCCAGGATCTCCGGGATGCGCGCCAGGCAGAGTTGTTGAAAACGGAACAGGTTGAACCCGTCGCCCGGATCGGCCACGTCGATCAGATGGTGGGGAATGGTGCCGTATTCGTCGAGATCCTTGCCCGTGCCGATATCCAGGCCGCGGTAGACCTGACGGGAGTCGGCGGAGAGGATTTCACCGTCGAAGCGGTGGGCCAGGCGTACCGCCAGACGGGTCTTGCCGGAAGCGGTCGGACCGAGGATGACGAGGATCTTCACCTCGTCACCTTGTCCCGTTCTGGATCGTCAACGGGACAGATGGCGCCGTCGCCAGCAAAACGAGAACTGGCTTCACATTCCGGATCCAACGGAGAGATCAAACGCTCTTCAGACCAACCGCCCTTCAAAATTCCACAATGATGCGGTTCACCTGGAATGTTATCCCGCTTCCATTCCTTGAGCGCTTGCGGTTCATCCACGTTCACAATCCACCTCATTCGTCCAGAATCCTTTTGCGACGGATCAAGGTATCGGTACGGCCCCAATCCGGATCACTGCCGAGCTGGTGCTTCAACTCATCAACAGGAACCGGTCGTCAAACCAAACCATCCCCGCCTAACGCCACCCCTCACCCCGCCGGGGGGGATAATCCCCCACCTCCCCGGACAACTTCACCCCCCCACCCCACGCCTGGCCGACCCACGCCTGGCCGCCACCGCCTCCACCCCAAACCCGACCGCATCCAACCGCGCCACCAAGTGCATCACCGTCGGCTTCACAACCCGGACCCCACGCGGCATCGGCATCCCGGCAATCGCATGCACCTCCACCTCGCTCAATCCCGCCTCGGCCATGCGCGTCACCGCCTCATGCCGCAGATCCCCAAACGCGCACCCCTTCAACCGCGCCTGCACCACCGCCGAACGAAACGCCTTGTCGATCGCCAGCGGACGCCGGATCCCCAACGCGCCCATGGAGCCGAAAAACAACAACGTCTCCCCCTCCGGACGCTCCGGATAATCCAACACCTCCCGGAACACCCCAACCAGAACGCGCGTCAACGGCACCTGCCGCATCGGACGACTCAACACCCTGGGAACGGTGACAATCCGCGCCGCCAAATCCACATCCGCGATCCGCAACCGCAAAATCTCCTCCTTGCTCATCCCGGTCTGCAAGGCAATCCTCGCGATCCACCCCAACATCGGCGTGGGACGCCGGTCACAGGCGGCCAACAAACGGGCCAACTCACCGGGTTTGAACGCGCGCTCGCGCTCCAATGCCGCCCGCGTCGGCACCACCCCACCCACCGGATTGCCCTCCAGCGCAACCCCCCAACGCTCGACCGCCACCTCGAACAACTCACGCAACAGGTCCAGATCGCCCTGCACAATCGCGGCGGAAGCCTCGCGCAAACGGGCATCACGATAACCGCTCACATCCAGGGCGGTGATCTCTCCAAGGGGATGCTCACCCAGACGGGCGGCGATCTGACCAGCCTTGCGCCGCTCACGGGCATGCTGGGTGGGGGATTTGTGAACCGAAATCTGCTCCAGATAACGGACCAGGGCCGCCTTCAGGAGGGTCTCCCCGGAAAACGACGCTTGCGAACCGCTCATCGGAATCAGTGCGCCGCGACGACCGGCGACAATCCGTGATAGAGAAGCGTGGTGAGATGGGTGGCAACCCGCTCGACATCCTCATGCTCGGGCAGGGCCCCCGGCAGTCGCCTGCGGATCGGAGCCAGCTGGAAATGGGAGAGAACCACGCCCAGAATGGTGAAAAAGAGCAGAACCGTATCCGTGCCGCCACGGGAGAGCAACACCAGGGTGTCCGTGCTGCCTTCGTAAACCGGCAGAAAAACCCGATCCAACAACAGCCGCAAACGCTGCTCGTCGGCATCGGAGAGTTCACGCTGCAACAGAGAGCGCAAGATCACATCCCCACCGAAAATCTCGATCCAGAAGGTGATCAGCTGTCGCAACCGTTCCTCGGGATGATCCTCGGCGCGCAAGGACTCGGAAAGGGTATCCACCTTGTCGGCGAAGGCGTATTCCAAGGCCTTGAAGTAGAGGGTCTCCTTGCCGGAGAAGTGGTTGTAGAGCGCGGCTGCGGTGATGCCGACGGTCTGGGCGATGTCCCGCATGGCCACACCGTTGTATCCGCGCGCTGCAAACAACGGCAGGGATGCCTCCAGGATTTTGACCGCGGTCTTGGAATAGCCGGTTCTGTTCATATCAAACCGTAATTGCGGATCTTTTCCAACAACGCGGCCCGACGGATCGGTTTGCCGAGATACGCGTTGCAACCGCCCTGGTCAAAGGAACGAATGATCGAATCCAGGGTATCCAATGCCGAGGTCATGATCACCACCGCCTCGTCGTTGGAAGAGACCCGATGGCTCTTTTCCAGCGCCCGGATGGCCAGAACCGCCTCCTGACCGTCCATTTCCGGCATCATGATGTCCATGCACACCAGTTGGAAGGGCTCCCGTTTTTCCAGGGCGACCTTGAAAGCCTCCACGGCCTCGATGCCGTTGCCGACCTCATGGCAGGCCCCATGCTCGGCGAGAATCGTATTGAGAATCACCCGGCTGTTGACATCGTCATCGGCAATCAGGATTTTCACGGCAGTCCTTGATTTCGGTAATGATGGATGGAACAAAGATTTTCAACCGTGACGCGAAAACCTTTCACCCGGAACTCTTGTCGCCCGATATGGGTACGAGGGCACGATCATTCCGCGTTCAGGAGTTTTTCGCATGCTATCCATATATCCGATTCCGGCGTTCTTGCGCAACCATTCACGCCATCCATGGATAAAAAACAGCGCGCAAATGGCGGATCTCTTCTGGCGCGCGATTTTTCCAAGATTGGTGACCCTGCTCATTCCGGCGCTGGTGGCCAGCACGGCGGTGATCATCTGGTTGACCAGCCGGGGTGCGCCCATGCCGTCCGGGGTGGTGACGAGCGAGGCGCCGCGCGGGTTGAAACCAAGCGCCGGAGCCGCACTGGAGACGCAACGTCCACTCCAGGTGATCGCGGGGGATCCCACCTTCGCACCCGCCGTGGAGTCGCTCGAAGAGCTGTTCGCCAGTCACCTGACCGACACCCAGGAACCCGAACCCGATGGTCTGCCGGTCACCAACACCGACGGCAAGGCGCTCTCCCCGATGGAGGTGCATGTCAACGAAACCCTGCTCGAATCCCTCGACCCCTATCTGATGAACCGCGAACAGTTGACGATTTTCGCCTCGGCCATTCCCACCGGCTATCCGGTTCCCTTTCAGGGGATCAACAGTCCGTTCGGTTTCCGCATGCATCCCACCCATCAGGAGACCCGCTTTCATCCCGGCGTGGATCTGAAGGCGCCGATGAACACGCCGATCACCGCCACGGCGGACGGCGTGGTGGAGTTTGCCGGGGTGGACAATGGACGACTCGGGCTCAACGGACTGGGGCAGGTGGTGAGTCTGCACCACAATTTCGGTTTCCGGACCACATTTAGCCATCTGAACAAGATTCACGTCAAGGCCGGGGATTTCGTCCGCAAGGGGGATCTGGTCGGTCTGACCGGTCAAAGCGGGATCGTCACCGCGCCCCACCTGCATTACGAAGTGCGCTTCATCCACCAGTATCTCAACCCGGCGCCGTTCCTCTCCTGGACCGCCGAGCACCACGAACGACTCTTCAAGGAGAAGAGCATCCAATGGGTGGCACTGCTCGACCAGATCGGCACCCGCCCCTCCTCCGCCTCACGCCATCTGGCCCGCGCCGAACCACCCCCCAAACCGACCCCATCCCAAGCCAACGGGCATGCCTCGACATCCGGCGAACTCCATTTCGCTCCGACCCTGATCACGGAGCGCCATCTCTCCAAACCTCTGGAGTCGCGATAAGCCGCGTCAAACCTTCCCGCCGCCCGCCAGAGGTCAAGCGACACGAACAATTGCCCCCCTGGCGACAGAAAGAATGGCCCCCTCCCGGTTACGCTGGTTGATGGTCGGTCGCCAGAAGCCCGGTCTTCAGCAAGCCGGAACGTCGTTTCTCTCGAAATCGGTCGTTCCCCCCACGGATCGTGACCACATGGCTGAGGCGAAACGTCGTCTTTCTGAGTTCTCCGAGCGATTTGCCAAGACGGCAGCCCAAGCTGTCGCCTGCATTGAGGCAGGCTTCACCGATACGGTGGCGGTCATGGCCTTGCCGGAAAAATACCGACATCGGCTCCGAAGCACCAACATGCAGGAACGCCTCAATGAGAAGATTCGCCGCCGCGAGCGAGTCATTCGCATTTTCCCGAACGACGCTTCAGCCTTGCGCCTGACAGGTGCCTTGCTGGCTGAACAGAACGAAGTCTGGCAGGAAAGGCGGTACTTGGACATGGACGAATTCGCGGAGTGGGCCGCTGCACACACCGCCACCGGCGAGGGCCACAACGTTGTTGCCCTCGCCGGTTGAAAGACCAAGCCGGACTGAAGGGAATTTACAGCATTTATTGGACTTGACTGTAGGGTGCGCAGTTTTTGGGTCACCTGCCAAAAAAAAACGGCCTCTCAGGGATGCGGACGTTGAGAGACCTGTTCCAAGGGAAATGGCCGGATTTTATGAAAATGCCCTGACCGATGCCCACTGCCATCATACGGTGGCGGTGGGGTGGACTGAATATCACTAAAGATTTTACTTTGTACGCTTCGTCCATGGCAGATCCCGCAGTGCCATTGCGATGTATCGGGACACAGGCAATATCCGCAGGATCGAGGCGATCACTCATGAAGGGTAACAGCGATCAGAATCCCGCCTGTCGCAGCGTATGATGTTCCACCGGCGTCCAGATCAGGCCCAGGCGCGGACTCCACTGGTCGATGGTCCAGCTGGTCTTATTGAAGACATTTGTAACTTGAACATTGTGGAAATTATGGGTGATAATATAGCGCAATGCCCCAAAAGCCGTCGGGCTATGGACAGGTTGTCCATTCTCATGCAAGAGCCCCATCACCACTCGTTGGATGGGATCGGTTGAATCGATCTGCTCCACCATTTCGCCAACCCCTAACTCATTAACAGGGGTGGGGGGATACATGCAACAAGACACAACGGATGAGACGATTCTTTCGCCCCTGCTGGAGTTATTCCGCGCGCGTGAAGCGTTGGGGGGTGGGCGCGGGTTGAGCATGCCGGGGGACGGGGAGATCACTCTGACGTTCGCCGGGTCCGCAGCGGTCATCCCTCTGCCGGATGCTTCCTATCTGTTGCAGGGGGAGTATGCCCGCGACGGGTATGATCTGATCATCGTCAGCCCCGATGGCGGAGTGGTCCGCATCGTCGGCTATTTCGCCGCCTCCCACCCGCCGGCGTTGGGGATCGCCAGTGGGGCGGCGTTGGATTTTGAGACGGTCAAGGCACTCGCCGTGGCCGACAACGGTCCGGTGTTGGTGGCCGGTCCCGGTGCCCCTGTCGGCGGTGAGCCCGGGGAGCCGATCGGGCAGGCTTCGGCCCTGGTGGGGATGGTGGAGGCGCGCGGCACCGATGGGGTGGTGCGTACCCTGACCGAGGGGGATGCGATCCTCAAGGGGGACCAGCTGCGCACCGGCGAGGGGAGCCTGGCCAAGCTGGTGATGCGCGACGGCACCGTCATGCAACTCGGCGAGTCGGCCCGTGCCCTGGTCGAGGATTTCGTCTATCAACCCGAGGCCGGTCAGGGAAAGTTCGCGGCCACGGTGTTGACCGGTTCGTTTCGTTATGCCAGCGGTGAACTGGCGAAACTGAACACGGGCAAACATACACTGATCAAAACCCCCACCGCCGAGATCGGGGTGCGCGGCAGTGAACTGCTCGGCGAGGTGATCGCCGATGGCAGCACCACGATCGTCCACAACGCCGGCATTCTCGACATCTCGGATGTACTCGGGCGCGGCGTGGTGACCCTGCTGCAGCCCGGCACCGCCACCGCGGTCCACTTCGGACGTGGGGCTCCGGATCCGGTCTTCAAGGCCCCGGATACCCTGTTGAAAAGACTCGAAGGGCAGGTCTCGGATCAGGCCGTCACCCGCGCCAAGGAGCTGGAACGGCAGTACAAGGATGATCCGCTCAAAGCCATCGATCCGCACGACGCCTCCCCGACCGACAAGCACGATGCGCCCACCACGCCCGCCGACGGCCCACGCTCGGAGGTGCCGTGGAACGAACTCCAGACCCTGTTGAAAAAGGGTGGCGCCTATGCGGTCGCCGAGAACAGCATCGCCGCCGTCACCCGGGTCGATGCGGGTGGTCTGGGGTATGGGGCCAACGGTGTGTCGTTCGTGCTCGACAACCTGCTCTACACCCTGACCCGCGATGAACTGTTCGTGGCGCGAGCCAACCGTGCCCCCTCCCTGGCCCCGATCGCGGACCAGACGGTCCACGAAAAGAATACCTTCGCCCTCACCCTGCCGAAAGTCACCGATCCGGACGGGGATCCGGTCACCTTGAACGTCACCCGTCTGGGCGGTGGGGCGCTGCCCGACTGGTTGCGCTTCGATCCCGCGACCGGTCAGTTCACCGGTACGCCGGGCAACCGTGACGTGGGTGCCATCACCCTGGATGTGCGCGCCTCGGACAGCCCCCCGGCGGGCTCGCCCCCCCAGACCACCCATCAACTGTTCACCCTGACCATCGCCAATGTCAACGACGCGCCGACCCTGACCCATGCGGTAGCGGCGACCGCCACGCTGGCCGAACGCACGGTCCTGTTGAAAAAGATCAGCGGCGACACGCTGCCCTACGGCGCCAACGGGGAGCTGTTCGCCTTCAAGGTGCCGACCGGGACCTTCGCGGATGCCGATCTGGCCGTGGATCCCCTCGAAACCCTCACCCTGTCGGCCCGACTGCTGGATGCCAGCGGCAATCCGCTCCCCTGGCCGGCCTGGATGCAGTTCGATGCCGCCACCGGCATCCTCACGGTCAACGGGGTGGGCGACACCCACATCGGCAGTTACACGCTTGAGGTCACGGCCACGGACCGGTCCGGAGCGCGCGTGGCAGACACCTTCCTGATCGCCGTGCGCGGCGAGGATGCGCCGTTTTCGCTGGTGCAACAGGGCTTTTTCATCGACAGCCCGGTGGCCGGACTGCACTACACCTCGGGCGGCATCTCCGGGGTGACCGACAGCCAGGGAGGATTTTTCTACCAGCCGGGCAGCAAGGTGATCTTCACGCTGGGCGGGCTGGTGCTGGGCGAGGTGGCAACCCAAGAGGTGAGCAGCGCGGCGGTGGTGGTGACCCCGCTTACCCTGGCCATCGACACCACGGGCACGACCGACGAGAACCGGGTCACCAACACCTTGCGGTTGTTGCAGACCCTGGACGCGGACGGCGATCCGGACAACGGCATCACCATCTCCGCTGCGGTGGTCGAGCGGGCGGGCGATCTGGTGATCGACTTGTCGCAGCCGACCGGTACCTTTGCCGGGAACACCGCATTGCAAGCCTTTCTCACCGATGCCCACATCGGCGAACTGGTGAGCGAGACAGCGGCCCGCCAACATTTTGAAGACACCCTGGCAAAAGGGATCGATCTGCCGACCGCCGGTCTGGCGCGCCTGCTGGCCACCCAGGATCAGCCGTTTCAGGCGGTGATTCCGGCCACGCTGTTCGTGGATCCGCACGGGGATGCGCTCTCTTTCACCGCGACGTTGGCCGATGGCGCGGCGTTGCCCGACTGGCTCGTCTTCGATGCGGCCTCCTTGACCTTCTCCGGCACGCCGCAGGCCCTGGATGTGGGTACGCGGATCGTGCGGATCGAGGCGCGCAATCAACTGGATCAGGGGGGGATCAAGGAGTTCGAACTCAAGATCGCCAACGTCAACGATGCACCGCGGGTGACGGGTCTGCCCACCGGGACGATCGCCCTGGCCGGACGGAGTTTCGTGCAGGTCGTACCCGAAGGGGTGATCCCCGATGCCGACGTGACCATGAATACCGGCGACCGGCTCACCGTGACCGCATCCCTGGCCGATGGCACCCCCCTGCCCGCGTGGCTGGCCTTCGATGCTGCGACCCGCTCCTTCTCCGGCACAGCGCCTGAGGGGGAGATCGGCAAGCAGTACAGCATTACCCTCACCGCGACCGATCTGGCCGGCGCCTCGGCGCAAGGCACCTTCGATCTCACCGTGCGCTCCCCGAACCAGGCGCCGTTTGCCGGGACGATCGCCGACCTCATCACCGACGAGCACGCGCCGTTTTCCTTCATCCTGCCGGAGGGGAGCTTCACCGATCCGGATGCAGGGGATACCCTGCATTACGGGGCCACGGGTGTTGGCGGCGCGGCGCTGCCCGCGTGGCTGACCTTCGACGCGGCCACGCGCACCTTCTCCGGCACGCCGGGACAGACAGAGGCAGGGAGCCTCGCCCTGACCGTCACCGCCACCGACAGCGGTGGTTTGCGCGCGGCCAGCAGTTTTACCCTCACGGTGGCCAACGTCAATGACGCCCCGCAAGCGACCGGCACCCTGACCGATCCCGTGGCGCACGGCGGGAAACCGTTTCTGTTCACCTTGCCGGCTGGGCTCTTCACCGATCCGGATCCGGGTGACACCCTGACCTTGTTGGCCTCCGGGATCGATGGCGCTCCCTTGCCGGGGTGGCTCATCTTTGATGCCGAAAGTCGCACCTTGGCCGGCACGGCCCCGGATGGGGCGGATGCGCGCATCGTCGTGCGCGTCACCGCGACCGATGCCCTGGGTGCCTCCTCCGCGATCGATTTTGCGATCGATCTGGTTGCCACCAATCACGATCCGGTGGTCGATCTTGGCAAAAAACCGGTCTGGACCATCACCGAGGAGCGGGCGTTCGATCTGGCGCTGCCGGTGGATCTGTTCACCGACGCCGATACCGGGCAGAAGCTCACCTTCAAGGCCGACCGCCCGGATGGTTCCTCTTTACCCGACTGGCTCCATTTCGATGGGGCGACCGATCGTTTCACCGGGCTTCTGGCCGATTACACCACCAACCAACTGAACGTCCGCGTCACGGCGACGGATGATGCCGGAGGGACGGGCGCGATCGCCTTTGCGATCCGCCTGGAGAGTGTCAACGATGCGCCAACGCTGCTTGCGCCAGTTCCCAACGATTTCCCCAATCAGGGGGTGTTGTTCAAACTCGATCTGTCGTCAAGCTTCGGCGATGTCGATCCGGATGACCGGCTGAGCGGAGCGGTCACCCTCTCGAATGGCAGCGCGCTGCCCGACTGGTTGAGCTTCGATACCGCCAGTTGGACGCTTTCCGGCACGCCGGGGACCGGCGATGTGGGGAAACTGTTGAACCTGCGGGTCACGGCCACCGATCTGGCCGGGATGAGCGCGTCGGATCTCTTCCTGCTGCTGGTCACGCCACCCAACACGCCACCGCGTCTGGCCGTGTCGTTATCCGACCAGGTGATCCTCCAGGATCAGCCGTTGTTGTGGCAGGTGCCGGAGACCGCCTTCGCCGATGCCGATGCCGGGGACCGTTTGACCCTGAGCGCCACCCTCTCCGGGGATGCGCCGCTGCCGGGCTGGTTGAAGTTCGATGCCACGACCCGTTCCTTTTACGGCACGCCGGGCAATGGGGATGTGGGGACGCTTGAGGTCAAGGTGACAGCCACGGACAGCCGTCAGGCGTGGGTGTCGGACAGTTTTTCATGGACCGTCACCGATCGCAACGACGCCCCGCAACTGCTCCAACCGCTCGATGACGTGATTGCCCAGATCGATCGCCCCTTTGAGCTGGCCCTGGCGCGCGGCATATTCGCGGATCCGGATGTCGGCGATCGCATCGACCTGGAGGCCACGCTCTCCGGCGGGGAGGCGTTGCCGGACTGGTTGCATTTCGATGCGTCCAGCCGCACCTTCACCGCCATGCCGACAGCGGATCATCTGGGGGCCTTTGGCATCACGGTGACGGCGCGCGATACCGGGGGCGGGAGCGCCTCGGATCTCTTTGTGCTGGCGGTGACCCGACCGAATCACGCACCGACGCTTGACGCCACACGGCTGATCAATCGGAACGTCAATCAGGATCAAAGATTCTATTTCGCCATCGATGCCGCCGCTTTCACCGATTCCGACGCGGATGCGCTGACCTTTGCCGCCTCCCGGCTCTCCGACGGGACGGCGTTGCCGACCTGGCTCCATTTCGACCCGGCGACCCGGAGTTTCACCGGTCAGGCGGGTAACGCCCAGGTGGGGGATCTGGCGATCAAGTTGCAGGCGCGCGACGGGCGCGGAGGAGAGGTGAACGGCTCGTTCACGCTGCATGTGGCCGATGTGAACGACGCACCGCGCCTGGTGCACGGCTTCGGGGATCAGACGATCGAGGAGGAGGATCCCTTCTCCTGGACCCTGCCCGACGGGATGTTCGCCGACCCGGACCAGAACGACCCCCTCTCCTTGAGCCTCACGTTGGCAACGGGTGAGAAAGTGCCGGATTGGTTGCAGTTCGATGCCGCGACCAGGACGCTCTTTTCCACCGGTGCGGCGGTGAATGCCGGCTCGCGGGCGGTGCGGGTCACGGCCAGCGACGCGGCGGGACTCAAGGCATCGGATCTGTTCGTGGTCAACGTGCTGGCCAAAAACCACGCGCCGACCGTCAACCAGGCGATCAGTCGTCAGCAGGTGGCCCAGGATCAGGTCTTTTTTCACACGCTACCCACCACCACCTTCCAGGATGTGGATGGCGCGGATCGTCTCAGTTTGAGCGCGCGGCGCACGGATGGATCCGATCTGCCCGCCTGGCTGGCCTTCGACGCGGCCACCGGCACCTTTTTCGCCCGTCCGGGCAACGACCAGGTGGGGAACCTCTGGATCCGGGTGACCGCCGAGGATAGCCGTGGCGCGCGCGTCTCGAACGATTTCGAACTGGTGGTGGCCAATGTCAACGACGCCCCCCTGCTCCAGCAGAGCCTGACCCACCAATACGCCGATTTCGGCGCGGATTTTTATTTCGCCAGTCCGTCCTCCCTGTTTCTAGATCCGGATCACGATCCGCTCCATTACGAGGCGACGCGCATCGGCGGCGGGCCTCTGCCCGACTGGTTGCACTTCGATGGCGCGATCGGGGTGTTCACCTCGACCCGGCAACCGACCGAAGCCGATGCCGGCACCTCGACCATCCGCCTGACCGCACTCGACCCCTCCGGGGCGTCGGTGACGACCCTCTTCAACCTGACGGTCACCCATCCGAATCACGCCCCCGAGACGACGCGTGGCCTGGAGACGCTGAACACCCGCCAGGGCCAGGAGTTTTTGGGCGTGCTGCCGACGGGTCTGTTTACCGACGTGGATGCCGAGGATACGCTCACCCTGTCGGCCACGCTCGCCGATGGTGCGGCGCTGCCCGACTGGTTGCACTTCGATGCCGCCACCCAAAGTTTGAGCGGGCGATCCGACAACGCGGCGGTGGGGGAGTGGACGGTGCGGGTGACGGCCAGCGATCCGCGCGGGGCGAGCGCCTCGGCGGATTGGCGCGTGGTGGTGGCCAACGTCAACGATGCGCCGCTGGTCACCCTGCCGCTGGTCGACCAGAAGCTTGACACCGGTGCCGCGCTCGCGTTGAATCTCGGCGCGGAGCACTTCCGCGACATCGACGCGGACGATCATCTCACCTACACCCTGACGGCGAGCGGTGGGGGCACGCTGCCCGGCTGGATCGGATTCGATCCGACGACCGGGCTTCTCACCGGCACGCCGGAGACCGCAGGGGTCTACGATCTGCGCGTCACCGCCTCGGACGGTCAGGCGCAGGTGACCCAGGGGGTTCGACTGACGATCGTCCAGCCGAACCGCGCCCCCCAGGTGACCACCACGCTTGCCACCCGGCAGGCCACGGAGGAGAGCCCCTTCGGTTTCCATCTGCCGGGTGGTCTCTTCAGCGACCCGGACGGCACCACCGGCCTGAGGCTCACCGCCTCCACCCTGGCGGGAGACGCGCTTCCCGACTGGCTCACCTTCGACGCCCGCACCGGACTCTTCTCCGGCACGCCCGGCAATGGCGATGTGGGCCGGTTGACCATCCGCGTCACCGCCACCGATGCCGAGCGGGCATCGGTCTCAACCTCGTTTTCCATCGAGGTGGCCAACCTCAACGATGCGCCCGAGCTGGCCCATCCCCTGGCCGACCAACACGCTTACGCCGAACGGCTCTTCCGCCTGACGCTGCCCGAAGCCACCTTCACCGACATCGACGGTGACGCGCTCACCTGGCGGCTCACCAATCTCGACAACCCCACCGCACCCTTGCCGGCATGGCTCTCCTTCGATGCCGCCACCCGCACCCTCTCCGGCATGCCGACCCCAAGCGATGCCGGTGTGGTCAGCAACTTCAAGATCACCGCCACCGATCCCTCCGGGTTGAGCGCCGCGGATGCCTTCCGGATCACGCTCCACAGTCCGAACCTCGCGCCCGTATTGATCTTGCCGCTGCCCGACCTGACCGTCACCCAGGATCAGCCGCTCCTGGTGACGATCCCGGAGGAGAGCTTCACCGACTCCTCCGACGACCTGCTGACCCTTTCGGTCACGCAGGCGGGCGGCAACGTGTCGCTGCCGGGCTGGCTGCACTTCGACGCCGAAACGCGCACCCTCTCGGGCACACCCGACAACGCGGCGGTCGGCAGCTTCCAGCTCAACATCACGGCCACCGATCTGGCGGGCGACTCGACCTCGGCGACCATCACCCTGACGGTCGCCAACCTCAACGACACCCCGACCCTCGACCATCCGCTCATCGATCAAAAGGCGATCGCCGGTCACGCCTTCGTGTTCACCCTGCCGGCCAACACCTTCTCCGATATCGATGTCGGCGACCGTCTGAACTATTCGGTCGGCAACCTGACGCCCAACACCGCCCTTCCGGCGTGACTGCACTTCGATGCCGCCACCGGCCAATTCAGCGGCACGCCGACCCTCGACGACCTCGGCACCACCTATATGAAGGTGACCGCCACCGACACCTCCGTCGCGCACGCCTCGGTGTCGGATGTGTTCACGCTGCAAGTGGTCAAGAGCCTCTCCGGCACGCTGCTGGACAGCGAGGTGGCCGGGGTCACCTTCACCACAGCCACCCAGAGCGGCGAGACCGGCACGGACGGGGTGTTCCAGTTCAACCCCGGCGAAACGGTCACCTTCTCCATCGGCGACATCGTGCTGGGAGAGACCATGGGCGGCGCGACCGTCACCCCGCTCGATCTGGCCGGTCACGGCGACTGGAACGCCACCACCAACCTGTTGCGTCTCCTCCAGACCCTGGATGCCGATCACAACCCGGAGAACGGCATCGCCATCTCCGCGGCGGCCAGGCAGGCCGCTGCCGGCGTCACCCTGGATTTCCATGCCGACATCGCCGCCTTCGCGACCCAGACCGCGCTGACCCAATATCTCAACGCCGCCACCGGACAAACCACCCTGGTGACCACCGAGGCGGCCTGGAACCACTTCCAGACCACCCTGATCCGCGTGGCGGCCAACTCCGGTGACGGGGTGCTCTCCACCTCGTCGGGCAACCCGACCGCGCTCGAAAACCAACCCTTCGCCCACCGTCTGCCGATCACGGAGCTGTTCGGGGAGTTGGATCGCCCCAGCCTGACCATCGCACCGCTGCTGGATGCCCAATTGCCGGAGTGGCTGACCTTCGATGCGGAGACCGGCACCCTCGCCGGCACCCCGGACAACGGCGATGTGGGGGTGCTCGCGCTCAAAGTGACCGCCCAATCCGGGGAGCGGATCGAATCGCGGGTGCTCCATGTCACGGTGGCCAACCTCAACGACGCGCCCACGCGCGTTCCCGCCGGAACCACGGAGCTGACCGCAGTCAAGGACCAGGGATTCACGACGTTCGTCGCGCCCCTTTTCGCCGATATCGATGCCGGGGATCATCTGAGCTACAGCCTCTCGGCCATGCGGGGGACGCTGCCCGACTGGCTCACCTTTGACGCCTCGACCGGCACCCTGACCGGCCAGCCGATTGCCGAGGATCTCGCCGGCATCGATCTCAAACTCACCGCCACCGACCGGGCCGGCGCCCAGGCCTCGACGCTCCTGCATCTGAATGTGGTGGATCCCAACCAGGCCCCACAACTCACGGCGACCCTCGACAGCCTCGCCGCCACCCAGGATGCGCCGTTTCTGTTCGCCCTGGACGGGCTGTTCACCGATCCGGAAGGGGATGAGCTGAGCCTGTCGCTCGCTTCGCTGGAAAAGGATGGGGATCTGCCCGGCTGGCTCTCCTTCGACGCCGACACCCTGACCCTCTCCGGCACCCCCGGCAACGCCGATGTTGGCACCGTGACCCTCTCCGTCACCGCCAGCGATGGTTCGGGCAAAAGCAGCTCGGTGCCGTTCACCATGGTGGTGAACAATCTCAACGACGCCCCGCGGCTCGTCCAGGCGCCCGCCGCCCAGAGCGCCACCGAGGATCACCCCTTCCGCTTCGCGCTCCCCGCCGACACCTTTGCCGATCCGGACGCAGACGATCACCGGACCCTCACCGTCACCCGCGCCGATGGCACGGCACTGCCCGATTGGCTGCACTTCGATCCGACCACCGGCATCTTCACCGGCACGCCCGGCATCACCGATCGCGGCACGCTCGCCCTGCGCATCACCGCCACGGACGATGGCACGTTCAATCCCACATCCGGCTCGCGCGACAATCCTTTGAGCGTCTCGACCGGCTGGCAACTGACGGTCGAGGGGGTCAATCACGCCCCACGGCTCAACACCACGGCCTTTCCGGGCGATCGAAGCATCACGCAGGATCAATCCTTCGCGCTCACCCTGCCGGTCGATGCCTTCACCGATGCGGATTCGGGCACAACGCTCACCTACACGGTCGCGGGCCTGAAAGAGCCCCTGCCGGACTGGCTGCGTTTCGATGCCGCCACCCGCACCCTCTCCGGCAAGCCGGGCAACGCCGAGGTGGGACTCTACGGCCTGCGGGTCACCGTGGATGATGGCGCGGGCGGTTCGGACTCCGGGAGTTTCAACCTCACGGTGGTCAACGTCAACGACGCCCCGCGTCTGAACACGCCGCTCGCCGACCAGACCCTCGCCATGAACCACAAGTTCACGCTGCAGGTGCCGGAGAGCGCCTTCACCGATGTCGATGTGGGCGATCGCCTGACCCACACCGCCACCCTGACCGATGGCGGCAATCTGCCGGCATGGCTCACCTTTGATGCCGCCACCCGCACCTTCGTGGGCACACCGATCGGGATCCCCGGCAACCTGGAGATCAAACTCACCGCCAAGGATCTTTCCGGTGCCACCGCCAGCCAGCTCGTCACCTTCCGGGTCATCGACACCAACAACGCACCGTTGCTGCTGTTGACCGAGGCCCAGGTCAAACAGGGCGCCATCGAGGATCAGCTCTTCCAGTTCCAGCTCCCCGCGAGCAGCTTTGCCGACCCCGACGGGGATCCCCTGACCCTCTCGGCTGCCGGTCTTCCCGCATGGCTCTCGTTCGACGCGGCCACCGGCACCTTCTCCGGCACGCCGGATAACACGTTTGCCGGCAAGAGCCAAACCGTCAAGCTGACCGTCACCGATCCGGGTGGCAAAACCAACTCGCAGAGTCTGCAGATCTCGGTGGCCAACAGCGAGGATGCCCCGATCCTGGCCAAGGCGCTGCCGGACCTGTCGGTCTCCACCGGTCAGCCGTTCCGCTTCCAGATGGATGGCGCCACGTTTGTCGATGTCGATCCGGGCGATCGCCTCACCCTGACCGCAACCCAGTTGAATGGCGAGCGACTGCCCGACTGGCTGGCCTTCGACGCGGCTACGCGCAGCTTCTCCGGCGCGCCAACCCGCGCCCAGTCCGGCACCTATGCCATCAAGCTCACCGCCACCGATCAGGCGGGGGTTGCCGTGAGCGACAGTTTCGATCTGACGGTGAATCTCGCCAACAGCGCGCCGACCCTGGCCACCCCCCTGGTCAATCAGAGCGTGGTCCAGGATGGCAGCCTGCTCTACACCGTACCGGTCAACGCCTTCCAGGATGTGGACCTGTCCGCGGGCGACACCCTGCGCTACAGCGCCACCCTGCTTTCAGGCGGAGCGTTGCCCGCATGGCTCACCTTCGACGCCGACACCCGCACCTTCTCCGGCACGCCGCGCAACGCCGATGTGGGGGCGATTCAGGTCAAGGTGGTGGCCAGCGACGCCCTGAAGACGACTGCCGCCGGTGCGTTCACCCTCGAAGTCGCCAACCTCAACGACGCCCCCACCGTCGTCGCGCCGGTGGCCGATCAGACCGGGTTTTTGGGGAGTTCGTTCCGCTTCGTGCTGCCGGAGAACAGCTTCACCGACATCGACGCGGGCGACAAACTCACCTACACCCTCACCCGGCTGGATGGCACGGCCCTGCCGGGATGGCTGAAATTCGATGCCGCCAGCCGCACCCTGGTGGGCAAACCGGATGCATTGGGTTCGCTGGGCCTCAAGTTGACCGCCACCGATGCGGCCCATGCCACGGCCTCGACCCTCTTCAATCTGGAGATCAAGGATCCCAACCACGCCCCGAAGAGCGATGCCGCGTTGCTGCCGGCGCAACTGACCGTCCAGCAGGGGGCCACACTTCTGTATACCCTGAATGCCAGTCTCTTCACCGATGTCGATGGCGATGCGTTGAAGCTCTCCCTGTCGCCCACCGGCAACAAGGCGCTGCCCGCCTGGCTCTCCTTCGATGCCGACACCCGGACGTTAAGCGGCAAACCGGGCAATGCCGATGTCGGCACCACGCCGGTCAAGATCAGCGCCGTCGATCCCTATGGCAAAAGCGCCTCGGTGTCGCTGGTGTTGAAGGTCGAAAACCTCAACGACGCGCCGGTCATCGCCCGTCCGATCGCCGATCAACAGATCCAGGAGGATGCGCCGTTCCGGCTGACGCTCCCGACCAACACCTTCACCGATCCGGATAGCGGCGACAGACTCACCCTCTCGGCCACCGGCCTGCCCGCCTGGCTGACCTTCGACGCCACGAGCGGAACCTTTTCCGGCACGCCGGGGGCTGGCACGCGGGATGTCCACACGGTGCGGGTCACCGCCACCGACAAGGCGGGCGCGACCATCTCCGACACCTTTGACTTGAACGTCCTGGGGGTCAACCACGCCCCGACGCTCAACCCCGCGCAGCCTTTGACCGACCGGTCGATCGACCAGGACAAGGCCCTGGCGTTCACCCTGCCGGCAGAGACTTTTCTCGATGTCGATCCGGGCACGACCCTGACCTACACCGCCACCGGCCTGAACGGCGCACTGCCCGCCTGGTTGCGTTTCGACGGCGCGACGCGCACCTTCTCCGGCACGCCGGGCAAGCATGATGTGGCCGATGTAGCCGTCAAAATGACCGCCACGGATGGCGCTCAGGCCAGTGTGTCGGCGAATTTCACCGTGCATGTGGTCGATATCAACGATGCACCGACCTTCGTCACCGCCGTCGGTGCGCAGAACGCCTACCGGAATCAACCGTTTCGTCTCAATCTGGGCAGCAATGCGGTTTCCGATCCGGATGCCGGGGAGCGCATCACCCTTTCGGCCACCCTCAACGATGCGACCGGCGGCAAACTGCCGGCCTGGCTCACCTTCGATCCGGAGACGCGCACCTTCTCCGGCACCCCGGCCCTGGCCGACATCGGCGCCTTCACCGTGCGTCTTTCGGCCAGCGACAGCCACGGCGCCACGACCAGCCAGATCTTCACGGTCACGGTCGCAGACACCAACCATGCCCCGGTGGTGGCCACCACCCTGAGCGATCAGACGGTTGCGGAGAAATCGGCCCTGCGCCATGCCGTGGCCGCCGGCTTCTCCGATCCGGACGCGCTCGACACCCTCACCTTGACCGCAACCGCGTTGAGTGGCGCCCTGCCCGGTTGGCTCAAGTTCGATGCCCAGGGGGGGATTTTCTACGGCACGCCCGGCAACGAGGATGCCGGCAAAACCACGGCCATCAAGGTGACCGCCAGCGACGCGGATGGCAAGGCGATCTCGCAGATCTTTCAGATCAAGGTGGAGAATGTCAACGACGCCCCGATTCTGGTCACGCCCCTGCCGGACCGCATCGTGGAGAGCGGCAAGAGCTTCAGCTTCCATGCGAGCGCCGAGGCGTTCCGGGATGTCGATGTCGGCGATCGCTTGAGTTACACCGCCACCCTGGCCGATGGCACGCAACTGCCGGGTTGGCTCACCTTCGACGGGGCGACGCGCAGCTTCTCCGGTGCGCCCACCGCGGCCAACGCCGGCCTCCATACGATCCGGGTGACCGCCAGCGATGGTCTGACCACGGTGGACGACAGTTTCGATCTGACCGTCAAACTGGTCAACACCGCCCCGGTGCTGGCCGGCACCCTGACCAATCAAACCATTGCCCAGGAGGGGACGTTCTCTTATCAACTCCCGGCCAATCTCTTCACCGACGCCGATCTGGGCGATCTCCTCACGTTGAGCGCCACCACCCTATCGGGCGGTGCATTGCCCGGCTGGTTGAAGTTCGATGCCGCCACCCGCACCTTTTATGGCACGCCGCACGCTGCCGATGTGGCCACAACGCAGATCAAGGTGCTCGCCACCGATCTTCAGAAGGCCACCGCCGCCGGGAGCTTCACCCTGACGGTGAGCGATATCAACGATGCCCCGACTCTTGCCGCGCCACTGGCCGGCCAGAACGCCTATCTGGGCCAGAGTTTTCGTTTTCAGCTCCCTGCGGGGAGTTTCACCGATCCGGATGCGGGCGACTCTCTCACCTTCTCCGCAACCCTGCCGACCGGGGCGAGCTGGCTGAGTTTCGACGCCGCCAGCCGCACCTTCACCGGTCGCCCGATGACAGAGGGCGATCTGGGGAGTTTCACGATCGGCCTGCAGGCCAAGGACTCCGGCAATCTCACGGCGCAGGCCACCTTCACCCTGAATATCACCAATCCGAACGTGGCCCCGGTGGTGCAAAACCCGCTGCAGGCGCAAACCATCGGCGAGGATCAACCGTTCAGCTTCCAGGTGCCGGCCAACACCTTCCTGGATGCCAACCCGACCGACACCCTGCAGTTCAAATTCATCCGCATGGATGGGAGCGCGCTGCCCGCCTGGCTGACCGCCGACAACACCACCGGGAGCCTGATCGGCACGCCGCGCAACGCGGATGTGGGGAATCTCACCATCAAGGTGACCGCCAGCGATGGCCGGGGTGGCACGGTCGCGGATTTCTTTGCGCTGACCATCCTCAACAGCAACGATGCGCCTCTGCTCCAGGGGACGCTCAACCAGGCGACGGTGCTCGAAGGACAAAAAATGCTCCATCGCCTGCCGGCCTCCACCTTCACGGATGAGGATGTCGGGGATGCGTTGAGCTACACGGCCACCCTCGCCAATGGCGCGGCATTGCCGGGTTGGCTCACCTTCAACGCCACGGATCTCTCCCTGACCGGCACCCCGGCGCATGCCGATGCCGGAACGCTCGCGGTGCGCATCACCGCCTGGGACTTGAGCGGGGCCACCGCCTCGGGTCAGTTCGATCTGACCGTGACCGCGCTCAACCACGCCCCGACCGTGGGGGTGGCGCTGGTCAATCAACATGTCGATCAGGACCGACCGTTCCAATACACGCTGCCGGCAAACGCTTTCACGGATGGGGATGGGGATACGCTGGGCTATCAGGTCGCCACGTTAAGCGGGGACGGCACCCTGCCGGGATGGTTGACCTTCGATGCCGCCAGCGCCACCTTCTCCGGCACGCCGGGGAATGCGGCGGTGGGCGCGCTCGATCTGCGCATCACGGCTGCCGATCCGGCGGGCCTGACCGCCAGCACCGTGCTCCATCTGACGGTCAACAACACCAACGACGCACCTCAGCTAGTGAGGCCGCTCGCCGACGCCAATGCCTACCGCGGCCAAAGCTTCGCGTTGACGACCGCCTCGGCCTTCCGGGAGATCGACGCGGGCGATATGCTGAGCTTCTCGGCCACCAGGAGCGATGGCACGGCGCTGCCGACCTGGCTGAGCTTCAGCCCGACGACCGGGGTGCTCACCGGCATCCCAACCGCCACGGACCTCGGCGCCCTCGGCATCCGGATTGTCGCAACCGACCTGAACGGCGCCAACATCGCCTCCACCTTCACCCTGACCGTCAGCGATCCCAACCGCGCACCGCTGCTCATCCTGACGGTTGCCGATCAGAACGCCACCCAGGATCAGTTTTTCACTTTTCAGATCCCGTCCGCCACCTTCTCCGATCCGGACGCTGGCGATATCCTGACCCTCTCCGCCACGCTCCCCGGTGACGGCGCGCTGCCCGGCTGGCTGACCTTCAACCCGACGACCCACACCCTCTCCGGCACCCCCGGCAACAGTGATGTCGGTCTGCTCTCGATCCTGCTCACCGCCACGGATGGCGGTGGCAAGAAAATCTCGGATCTGTTCGATCTGCGCGTGGCCAATGTCAATGACGCGCCAATCATCACCTCCGGGGCCAGCGCCTCGTTTGTCGAGAACGCGACAGGCACGGTTTATC
>NZ_JBZVFG010000018.1:0-68601 GCF_058402785.1 Candidatus Magnetaquiglobus sp. | reverse complement strand
CGTTGACTGCCGAGAAAAGAATCTGGCGCGTGGCTGTGGTGGTCAGCGCGCCGGAACCCTCGCCGTTGGAGTTCGAATCGGTGACCGCGAAGGTGACCGTTCGGGTGGCCGGGCTCGGGTTGTCGTCGTTGCTGTTTCGATAGGTGATGGAGCGCAACGCGGCCTGGTAATCGGCCTTGGTGGCGGTTCCGGTTAACGTAAGCGTTCCGGTGGCCGGGTTCCAGGAACCGGTGAGGCCGGATTGATCCGTGAATGAAAGCGCATCCTCGCTCGACAGGAAATTCCCGGTGATTTGAACGGTTGCGCCCGAAATGTGGGTGTCGTCCACATCGGCCAAGGAGATGCCGGGATCAACCGGGGTCGCGGCGTCGCTCTCGGTGTAGGCAAGCGGCGCGGCGGTGGTGGCCACGCCTGGGGCGTCGTTGACTGCCGAAAAAAGAATCGAACGGCTGCCGCTGGTGGTGAGGTTGGTATCGCCGACACCGTTCGAGTTGCCGTCCGTGACCGTGAAGGTCACGGTGCGCGTGGCGGTGCTCGGGTTGTCGGTGTTCAGATTGGTGTAGGTGATCGATCGCAGCGCCGCCTCGTAAGCTGCCTTGCTGGCGGTTCCAGTCAGTGAAAGGGTGCCGGTGGCAGAGTCCCAACTGCCGGTGATGCCGGATTGATTCGTGAATGAAAGCACATCCTCGGATGCATGGTAATTGCCGGTGATCTGTACCAGTCCTTGGATGATCGTCGAATCATCCACATCCACCAGACTCAGACCCGCATCCACACAGGTGGACGGATCCCCCTCGGTGTAGGCGAGCGGGGTGTCGGTGGTCATGTCGGGCGCATCGTTGATGGCGGTCATGATGATGTTGCGACCGGCGGAACCGATGAGCGCGCCAGAGCCATGACCTTGCGAATCGGCGTCCGTGACCGAAAAAAGCACGGTGCGCGTGGCGATGGAGGGATCGTTGTCGTTGCTGTTGCGATAGGTGATGGTGCGCAACGCCGCCTGGTAATCGGCCTTGGTGGCGGTGCCGGTCAAGGTGAGCGTACCTGTGGCCGAATTCCAGGAACCGGTGATGCCGGCCTGATCGGTGAACTCCAGAATATCCTCGCTGGAGTCATAATGGCTGGTGATGCGTACCGTGGCTCCGGTGACCAGCGTGTCGTCCACATCGGTCAGGGTGAGGGCGGAATCGATCACCTTGGCGGTATCGCTTTCGGTGTAAGCGAGAGGCATGCCGGTGGTGGCGATGGTGGGTGCGTCGTTGACCGCCGCAACACCGACATCACGTTCAAAACCGACACTCAGGGCACCGTTGCCTTGTCCGTTCGAGTTGGCGTCGGTGATCGTGAAACGGATGGTGCGGGTGTCCAGATTCGGGTCGTCGGTGTTGTTGTTGCGGTAGGTGATGGTGCGCAACGCGGCTTGGTACTGGGCCTTGGTGGCGGTTCCGGTCAAGGTGAGGGTGCCGGTGGCGCCGTTCCAGGAACCGGTGATCCCCGAAACGTTGAAAAAGGCCAGTTGATCCTCGCTGGCGAGAAAATGGCCGACAATCTGAACCGTGGCCCCGCTGATGTTGGCGTCGTCGATGTCGGAAAGCACGATGCCATTGTCGATGACGACTGGCGCGGATCCCTCCGAATAATTTTGTGCGGAGGCCGAACCGCTCATGAGTGGCGCATCGTTGATCGCGACCGGAGCGATGATCCGTTGCGCCGAGACGCTCTGGGCGCCGGTCCCTTGTCCTGCGGAGTTGGCATCAGTGATGGTGAAGGTGACGGTGCGCGCGGCGATGTTCGGGACACTGGTGTTGCTGTTGAGGTAGGTGACCGAGCGCAGCGCCGCTTGATAATCGGCCTTGGCGGCGCTTCCGGTTAACGTGAGCGTTCCGGTGGCGGAATTCCAGGAACCCGTGATGCCGGATTGATTCACGAAGGCCAGAACATCCTCGCTGGAGAGGTAATTGCTGGTGATGCGCACCGTGGCACCGGTCAGTTGGGTGTCATCTACATCGCCGAGCAGCAGATTCGGATCGATCAGGGTGGATCCATCCCCTTCGCTGATGTTCAACGTGGTGCCGGTGGTGGTGAGGGTCGGGGCGTCGTTGATGGCGGTGATGGCGATGGGACGGGAGCCCGAGGCGCTCAGGGCGCCGAAACCGGTACCATCGGAGTTGCCGTCGGTGATGGAAAAGGTGACGGTGCGGGTGGCCGGATTGGGGGTGTCGTTGTTGGTGTTCTGATAGGTGACCGAGCGCAGCGCGGTTTGATACTGGGACTTGGTGGCGGTTCCGGTCAAGGTAAGGGTGCCGGTGGTGCTGTTCCAGGAACCGGTGATGCCGGATTGGTTGACGAAAGCCAGAACATCTTCCCCAGATTGGTAATTCCCGGTGATCCGCACCGTGGCTCCGGCGATGTTGAGATCATCGATATCGGACAGGGTGAGGGTGTTGTTGATCGTCAGGGCCACGCTGCCCTCGGTGAAGGTGAGGGTAGAGGCGGTGACCGACAGGGTTGGGGCGTCGTTGACCTCGGTGACCGAAAGGGTGGCGGTGTTGGCATTCACGCTGAAGGCGGTGGTGGTGCCGCGCGTCGAGACATCCACCTTGGTGCCGACGCTGCCTGTGGTCTGGTCCCAGGCGTAGAAGGATACATTCGGCGTGGTTCCCTTGATGGCGTTGGGCACGAAGCGGATCGAATCCGAGGCGCGCAACAGCAGGGCCGAGCTGCCGTTGACCGTGCCGATGTTGGTCCAGCCGCTGCCGGTGTTGTATTGCCAGGTACCGTTGCCGCTGGACAGACCATGCACGGCGATCCCTTGCGCGGCCCCGATATCGATGTCCGAGGCCCCTCCGAGCAGAGTCGAGACCAGCGCACCGCTGTTGGTGGTGTCATCCTCGGTGATGGTCGGCAGGGTCGGCGTGGTGGCGGCATTCAGGGTGGGGGCGATGTTGATCCGGATCGAGGCGGTATCGCTGGCGGTGCTGAATGCCGTGGTGGTGCCGCGGGTCGAGACGTTGACCTTGGTGCCTTGTTGGCCGAAATTCTGGGTCTGGTCCCAGGCGTAATAGTCGAAACTGGCGTTGTTGGTGGTGGTGAGCGTGCCGCCGGGCTGAAAGCGGATTTTATCCTGGGGACGCAGCAGCAGGGCAGAGGTGGCATTCACCGTGCCGGTGTTGGTCCAGGTGGCGCCGTTGTCGGTGGAGTATTCCCACCAACCCGCCGAACCGTTGTTGACCGTGTGGATGGCGATCCCTTCCAAGGGGGTGGTGACCGCATCGACATCGCCAATCGAGGTGCCCACCACGCTGGCGATGGTGACGCCGGTGTTGCCGGTATCGGTGTGCAGCATGGCCGGGAGGGTCGGCGCGGCGGCGGTGAGGACCGGGGCGTCGTTGAGGTCGGTGACCGTGATGGTGGCGGTTTCGATGTTGGCGGAGAACGGCGTGGCCGCGCCGCGCGAGATGGTCGAGACCTTGCCTCCCGCCGACCACACCGAGGAGCGTCCGGTGCGGTCCCAGGCGACGTAGGTGAAGTTCAGCGATCCGGGGGAGGTGTTGTTGGGTGGGTTGGCGCCGTCGGGCACGAAGCGCACCAGATCGGTGGGACGCAACAAGAGCGACTGGGTGCTGGAGATGGTGCCGAAGGCGGTCCAGCTGGCACCGCCGTTGAGGGAGTACTGCCAGGTGCCGTTGTCGGTGGTGACGCTACGGATGGCGATCCCCTGGAGTGCGCCGGAGTCGATGTCGCTGATCGAGGTGCCGAGGAGGGAGTTGACCGTGGCCCCGGTATTGGTGAGGTTGTCCTCGGTGATGGTCGGCAAGGCCGGGTTGGGGGCGATGTCGAGCACCGGCGCGGCGTTGACCGTGCCGTTGATGATGCCGGCGGTGGCACTGAACGCGGTGGTGCCGCCGCGGGTGTTGGCGTTGACCGTGGTGCCGGCCACGCCACTGGTGCGGTCCCAGGCATAGAAGAAGAGCGTGGGTTGTCCACCGTTGGTGTTGTTGGGAACGAAACGCACCTCATCGCTGGATTTGAGCAGCAGGGCATGGGTGGTGAGCAACGGGTTGGGCAGGTTGGTCCAGGCTCCGCCATCGACGCGATACTGCCAGGTTCCCACACCCATGTCGTTGGCCGAGTAGATGGCCACGCCCTCGAGCGGGGTCGGATCGGCATCGGTGATGTCGCTGGCCGCGAAGAGCGATGCGATCGTGGCGCCGGTGTTGGTGGCGTCGGTGCGCAACACGGCGGGAATGAACCACTGACCGCCCGCGACCAGGACCGGGGCGTCGTTGAGTTCGGTGATCGCCACGGTCGAGGCGGCGGTGGTGCTGGTGGTGGTGCCGTCGCTCACCTGGAAGGTGACGGTCCGGGTCGGCGTGGTGGGGGCGTCGCTGGTGTTGGCGTATTTGATCGAACGCAGCGCGGCCTGATAGTTGGCCACCGTGTCGGCGCCGGTCAGGGTGAGGGTGCCGGTGGCGCTGTTCCAGGTGCCGGTGATGCTGGCGGTGTTGGTGAAACTCAAGGTGTCGGCGCCGCTCTGGTAGTTGCCGCTGATGGTGATGGTGGCCCCTTGCAGGTTGGCGTTGTCCACGTCGGCCAGGGTGATGGTGGCGTCGATCACCGTGGCCGGATTGTTTTCGGTGTAGGTGAGCGCCGATCCGCCGCTGATGGTGGGGGCGTCGTTGACTGCGGTCACGGTGGCGCTGGCGGTGGAGGTGGTGGAGGTGCCGCCATCGCCGTCGGTGATCCGGAAGGCGATGGAACGGGTGGCGGTCGAGGGGGCGTTGGTGTCGGTGTTGGTGTAGGTGATGTTGCGCAGCAGCGCGGTCACCGAGGTGGGGTTGGCATTGGCGTTGAGGGTGACCACCAAGTCGTTGCTGCCGGTACCGCCGGCGAAGGTGCCGATCACGCTGCCCTGATAGGTGACGTTGGCTCCGGAGACGCCGATCTGGCCGGCGCCGGTGCCTTGATTGCGGATGGCCAGCACGTCGTCGGTAGGGTCACGGTTGGCGGTGATCGACACGGTGAGTTGCCCGCCGTTGAAGTCCGGCGAATCGGCATCCGTGATCGTGACGTTGCCGCCCTGATCGATCACAAGGGTGCCGCTCCCCTCGCTGTAAGAGAGCACATCCCCGTGGAGGCTTGCGATAATCGGATTAGCGGAAGGCAGAATACCGTGAAACGCCAGTCGTGCGCTCGAGGAGACGAAAACATCGGTTTCGATGCTGCCGTGGGTCACCTCCAGGTTCCAGTCTCCCCCCCGTTCGGTGGCGCCGGTGAGGTCGTTGGAAGCGGCCACGTCCGCGCCGGTCAACTCGGCGACCCGCGACACGAAGGCCGCGCCGCTCATGCCGGCCCCGACATCGCAGCCGTAGATCAGGATATCGGCGTTCTCGGAAAGCGCCGCGCCCCAATCCTGCAACGCATGGGCATGGTCTTCCAGGTTGACGACATCCAGCTCCGTTTTGCCGAGCGCCAAGGTTCCCTCGGCGCCATGGGAGACGATGTGCAACGCCTCGATGCCCGCCAGTCCGGACAGGGTGGCGCGGATCTGTTCCACCCCATCCCGATTCGGATCGAGCATCACCACCTGGATATCCGTGGGCAGATCCTTGAGCAGCGCCTGGTGATTTTCCACCGTGGCGTCGATGAAGAGGATTTCGCGTGGCGCCGGCGAGGCGGCATCGTGGCCGGGCGGGGTGAGAATCGGGGCGTGGTCGGCGGCCTGGTCCGCGTCGTGCCCGTCGGCGTCGTGATGCAGGGCGGCCACGGCGGTCAGCACACCGGCGGCATCGAACATCAGGCGTCGTTCCAGACGCAGGGCCAGTCTGGAACGGATCGGCGCGGGGTTGGCCGGCGGAACGGGTGGCCGGTCCGCCCCCTTGGAGCGGCTCGGCCAGAGTTTGTCGCGGATCCAGGGCCAAAGTTTCATCGCAGGGCGCTCCCGTGGTGCTTGCGAGATTTTTCCGGTTTTTCTTGTTTTTTTATCAGTGGTTATCAACAGTTTAACAACCAATTTAGCAACTCGCGCGCCATTCGACCAGATCTTTTTTAGTTCTTGTTTATCAACAGGTTGGTCTGAAAGCGGAGGGAGTGGTGTCAGTTTTTTTTACGATCCCGGAAGGATTGTTGGTTCAAAATATTGAAATTGAATATTTTTTTCAAGTGTAAAAACAATTGACGCCGCTGTTGTCCTGGTTTGGATTGGGGGTGCTGTCGGGTAATATTTTGTGCGGCATGATTCATGCTTGCTTTCTGGTCCTAAAGATTACGCATCACTCCCGACCAACAGAGCGAGCCGTACACCTTGAGCGTATCTTCTCATCGAACCAGAGGGCAACCCCCACGTCGCGTCACCCGGAGGAATCTGGGTGGGGTGGTGGCCGTTTTGACGGCGCTCTCCTTGAGCGGCTGTTCGGTGGTGACCAGCGCCTTGACCCCGGACGAACGGGAAAAACAGGTCGAGGCGGATCGGGGATGGCTGTTCAAGGATGGCAAGCCCCTGGAGGGTCCGCTCACCCTGCACGAGGCCATGGCCCGCGCGTTGAAATACAATCTGGATTATCGACTCAAGCGCATGGAAGAGGTGGTGGCGCGCCAGCAGGAGGAGGTGGCGCGGCTCGACATGCTGCCCCGCTGGACCCTGGCCGCCGGGTATTCGGCGCGCACTCCGGAAAACGCCTCGGTGAGCCGGTCGCTCTCCACGGGCATCGTCGAAACCGATCCATCGATCTCGCGCGAGAAGGCGACCGGCACGGCGGATTTCACCATGAGCTGGAATCTGTTGGATTTCGGCGTCAGTTATTACCAGGCTCGCCAGGAGGGGAATAAACGGCTGATTCAGGGCGAACAGCGCCGCAAGGCGGCCCACAACCTTCTCAAGGATGTGCGCTTTGCCTATTGGCGTGCCGTGGCCGCCCAGGGGTTGGAACGGGAAGTGGCCGCGGTGCTCAAATCCGCCGACGAGGCGCTTGCCACCGCGCGCCAAGTGGAACAGGAGAAACTCCGTTCTCCGGTCCACAGCCTACAGTATCAATTGGGGTTGCTGGAGATCGTCAACCAGTTGGAGCGGGCGCGGGCCGAGTTGACGGTGGCGCGGGAAGAGCTGGCTACCCTGATCCATCTGCCCCCCGGTGAGCGGTTCGAACTGGTGGACGATGGCAGCTCGGGGGCCGAGCCTTTGGCGTTGGCCGCGCCGATCGACGAACTGGAACGGCAGGCGTTGACCCAGCGACCGGAGTTGCGCGTCGAGGCCTATCAGGCGCGCATCGAGGCCGACGAGACACGCAAGGCGATCGCGCGACTCTTTCCTGGACTGGAGTTCGATGTCGGCGAGAACTTCGATGGTAGTCGTTATCTGCTCTACCAGCACTGGGCCCAGGCCGGGGCGCGGTTGAGCTGGAATCTCTTGCGCGCGCTGAACGGCGGACAACAACTGGATCTGGCCGACAGCCGGGAAAAGGTGATCCAGATGCGGCGGCTGGTGATGCACATGGCGATCCTTGGCCAAACGCGCATCGCCTATCACGAATACCTGGCTGCCCGGGATGGCCTCAAGCGGGTGCAGGAGGAGAACGCCACCCGCGCACGCTTGCGCGGCCATGCCGCCAACCGTGGGGAGATGGGGCTGGACAGCCAACTCTCCTATGTGCATGCCGTGGCTTCGGGGGTGCTCGGACGGGTTCGGCAGTACGAATCCTTCGCCCGCTTCCAGAGTGCCCTCGGTCGGTTGTACGCCACCCTCGGCTGGGACCCCTTGGGCGAGCGGGGCGGGGATCTGGAGTTGGTGCAGTTGACCCGGCTGTTGCGCGTTCACGATGCCGAGTGGCAGAAGCGGATCTTTGCGCAAGGGGACGACACGACGATCCAGGATGCCCTGACCGAGAAGCCGCTCCCCTGGCGTGCGTCGGGGTCGCAAACGGCCCAAAAGGATGGGCCGCGCGGCGCGATCCCGACCGAAACGAACAAAACGCCGACGCCCTCCGTGCCTTGGGGGCCAGCCGGGAGCGGCGACGAACCGGTGGCCTTCGAAACCACTCCCTTGCCGCTCGTCAAGCCGTTGGCGCGGGCGGTTCGCCCCACGCTTTCACCCTGGTCCGAACGCGCAAGCCCGGATACGCCCGCGCCGGTACGCACGAATTCCGCGCCTGGTCGCCTGGATACGCCCGCGCCGGTACGTTGGGACCAGGCGCCGGTCGTGTTGTCGTTTGACCGGAAGGGAACGATGTCGTTGGCGGAATCCAAGGCAGAGGTCGGCCAACCGTCACCCGTCACGACGGCTGTTTCCGCGCCGCGTCCACCGCTGCCCACGCCGCCGGTCGCGAAACCGGAGAGCAAGATTCGCTATGCCGTGCAGGTGGCCTCAAGTGCCAATTCCGCCGCATTGGACTCCTTGATCGAGCGTTTGCGCGCCAAGGGGTATCCGTTGCGGATCCACGAGACCCGCGATGCGGAGGGGCAGTCGGTCAAGCAGGTCTGGATCGGGGTCTTCGAGCGCCACGCCGACGCCAAGGCGGCCCGTGATCGCTATCAGCAGCGCGAACAACAGGTGGGTTTTGTGCGGGTGATCCAGGAGCGGGAGGGCTGACCCCGCCGCGACAGCCGGATGGGCGTGTACGGGGGTACGGAAGCGTCAGGGTTGACCCCTCGGAGCGGGGTCAACCCTGACCAGGGTTCAACGATCGAGATTGACCGCGATGAACAGCACGCCTCCATCGCGCGCCACGCGCAACAGCACGTTGCGATTTTTTCCGAGTTTGTCAATGGCTTGTTCGTAGTCGTTCGGGCTCTCCACGGACTGCCGGTTCACATCCACGATCACATCGCCGACGCGCAACCCGGCCTTGGCCCCGGCGCCATCCGGATCGATCTTGGCCACGACCACCCCCTTGATGTCGTCGCCCAGGCGACCCTGACGGCGTTGGTTGTCGCCGAGCGATTTCACCTTGATGCCGAGGGGATCGGTTTTGTCGGCGTCGGCGTCCCCCTTGCTGGCCGCGGCGGAACTCTCTTCCTTGGGCAGTTCGCGCACCTTGATCTGCACGGTCTGCTCCTTGCCGTCGCGCAGGATCGCCACCGGAACCTTGTTGCCCACGGCGGTCGCGGCCACGATGGTGGGGAGATCGCGCATTTTGTGGATCTCCTGACCGTTGAACTTCAGGATCACATCCCCGGCCTTGATCCCGGCATCCTGGGCCGGACCGGATTTGACCACCTGGGAGACCAGCGCGCCGCGCGCGGTCTCCAATCCGAGGGCGGACGCCAACTCCTGGGTGACCATCTGGATGCCGACACCGATCCAGCCGCGTGTCACCTTGCCGGAGCTTTTGAGTTGGGTCACGACGTTTTTGGCCATGTTGACCGGAATGGCGAAGCCGATGCCCATGTAGCCGCCGGAGCGGGAGAAGATCGCGGTATTGATGCCGATGACGTTGCCGTCGAGGTCAAAGAGCGGACCGCCGGAGTTGCCGGGATTGATGGCCGCGTCGGTTTGCAGAAAGTCCTCGTAGGGACCGTTGCCAATGGCGCGGCCCTTGGCGGAGATGATCCCCGAGGTGACCGTGGCTTCCAGGCCGAAGGGGTTGCCGATCGCCACGACCCAGGCGCCCACCTTGATGGCGTCGGAGTCGCCGAGCTTGGCGGCCTGGAGTTTTTGTTTCACCGGGATCTGGATCAGCGCCAGATCGCTTTTCGGGTCGCTGCCGATCACCTTGGCCACGAACTCCCGCTCATCGACGAGCCGGACCTTGATTTCGTCGGCCTCTTCCACCACATGGTTGTTGGTGAGGATGAACCCGTCGGCGTCGATGATCACCCCGGAGCCGAGATTCTGGGTTTGCATCTCACCCTGGGGCATGCGTTCCATGAAGGGTTGGAAGAAGTGTTCGAAAGGGCTGTTCTTGAAGGGATTGTTCGGCATCGCCTGCTTGCCGCCCCGGGCTTTCTTGCTGGTCTGGATGTTGACCACGACCGGTTTGAGATTTTCCACCAGGGCGGTGAGATCCGGCAGGTCACGCGCCGTGGCGGGTGCGATGCCGACCAGCAGAAACGCCATCCCGACCATCCACCCCATCCAGGCTCTCGCTGAAACAGACCGCTGCATTTCGTTTTTTCTTTCCATCGTGCATCTCCCGCCGGCGGTTGTACGTGGGGTGCCGGCCCCAATTGGTTGCCTTCCCTTCGGATGAGCGTGCCGAACCGGATGGTTCGGATCAGCGCTCCCCTTTTTCCGCCAGAAACGCCGAATAGGCCTGATCGGTCTTGGTGATGTGGGTGATCAGCCAGTTCTCGAGAAAGCGCAGCATTTCGTGGGAAACCTCCAGGCTGTTGGTGGCGAATTGATTCTTGAACTCCACCACCTTGGCCTTCATGGCCTCATGTTCGGCCAGGTGACGTTCCAGTTCCGGATAGCCGTGTTTCCGCATCAGCCCCTCTTCGCGACCGAAATGTTCGATCGTGTAGGCCTGAAGTTCTCCGAGAACCCGTTCCGCGTCCTCCTTGCCGTAGGACTTCTGCATGGACTGATAGACCCGCCACACCATGTCGAGCAATTTTTTGTGGTCATCGTCCAGGATCGCGACACCGACGCTGTATTCGTTTTTCCAGCCGTGCTTGCGGCGCAGGTAGTCGTTCTTGAGCATGATGACGAACGGGATGGTCAGGGAAGCCGCCAATCCGACCGCCAGTCCGAACTGCCAGCCCAACAGCATCACGAAGGCGGCGAATCCACCCCAAATGGCCCATTCCGTGGTTTCGATGCTTGTTTTCATGGTGCTCTCCTGTTTCGTGATGGGTTGCCGGTGGGGATGCGAGGGGTTGAACGAAGAGACAGACCATTTGTGTGAATGATGGTCGATAGTCTACAGAAGGTTCCCATCATTTGCCAGGATAAGAAGAGGCGGATGGCTACGGATGGCCATGTCATGATACGAAAGAGCGTCAGGGAGGACGTGGTTTCCCTCCCTGACGATGAGAAATTACATATCCATGTCGTCCATGCCGTGGCTGCCGCCGGGCGCGGGTGCGGCATCCTTCTTGGGGAGGTCGGCGATCATGGCCTCGGTGGTGATCATGAGCCCCGCGATCGAGGCTGCCGACTGGATGGCAATGCGCACCACCTTGGCCGGATCGATCACGCCGCGCGCCACCAGATCGGCATATTCATCGGTCTGGGCATCGTAACCGAAGTTGCCCGAGCCGTTCTCGAGCACGTTGTTGATCACCACCGACCCCTCACGACCGGCGTTTTCGGCGATGATGCGGGTCGGTTCCTCGAGGGCGCGACGCACGATGCGCACCCCCACATCCTGATCCGCGTTGGCGAGTTTGAGGCTCTCCAGGGCCTTGGCCGAGCGCAGCAGCGCCACGCCACCACCGGGCACGATCCCCTCCTCGACGGCGGCACGGGTGGCGTGCAGGGCGTCGTCCACCAGATCCTTGCGCTCCTTCACCTCGATTTCGGTGGCTCCGCCCACATTGAGCACGGCGACGCCGCCCGACAGCTTGGCCATTCGCTCCTGGAGTTTTTCGCGGTCGTAATCCGAGGTGGTCTCCTCGATCTGACGTCGGATCTGGGCGATGCGGGCATTGATCTGCGTCTTGACGCCCTGGCCATCGACGATGGTGGTTTCGTCCTTGCCCACCACCACCGATTTGGCCCGACCGAGCATGTCCAGGGTAGTGTTTTCGAGCTTGAGGCCCAAGGCCTCGGAGACCACCGTGCCACCGGTCAGCACCGCCACATCTTCCAGGATCGCCTTTTGGCGGTCGCCGAAACCGGGGGCCTTGATGGCGCAGATCTTGAGGCCGGCGCGCAGTTTGTTGACGATCAGGGTGGCCAATGCCTCGCCTTCGACATCCTCGGCCACGATCAGCAGGGAGGATCCGGAGCGGACCACACCTTCGAGAATTGGGATCATCTGCTGGAGATTGCTGATTTTCTTCTCCACCAGCAGGATGTAGGGGTCTTTGAGTTCGCACACCATCTTTTCGGGATGGGTGACGAAGTAGGAGGAGAGATAGCCGCGATCGAACTGCATCCCCTCGACCACATCCAGGGAGTTGGCCAACACCTTGGCCTCCTCCACGGTGATCACCCCCTCCTTGCCCACCTTGTCCATCGCCTCGGCGATCATCCGGCCAATCTCCTGGTCACCGTTGGCGGAGATGGTGCCGACCTGCGAGATTTCCTCGGACTTGGTGACCGGACGGGCCCGTTTTTTGAGTTCATCCACCACCACCTGGGTGGCGGCGTCGATGCCGCGACGCAGATCCATGGGGTTCATGCCGGCGGCCACCGCCTTGAGACCCTCGCGGGCGATCGCCTGGGCCAGCACGGTGGCGGTGGTGGTGCCGTCACCCGCCGCGTCGGCGGTCTTGGATGCCACCTCGCGCACCATTTGCGCGCCCATGTTTTCGAATTTATCCTCCAACTCGATCTCCTTGGCCACGGAGACCCCATCCTTGGTGACGCGCGGCGCGCCCCAGGATTTGTTCAACACCGCGTTGCGCCCTTTCGGACCCAACGTCACCTTGACGGCATTGGCCAGGGTGTTCAGCCCCTTGATCATGGACGCGCGCGCGTCCAATCCGAATTTGATCTCCTTGGCAGCCATGTTCAACGCTCTCCCTCGATGCTCGATCCCGAAGGATCCTTGATATGGATGATGTTATCCGATCACGCCCATGACGTCGGTTTCCCGCAGGATGACATATTCATTGCCCTGCAATTTCACATCGGTTCCGCCGTATTTTCCGAACAGGATGCGGTCGCCAACCTTGACCTCCAGGGGACGGATGGTGCCATCGTCGTGCACCGCGCCACGGCCCACGGCCAGCACTTCGCCCTGGAGCGGTTTCTCCTTGGCCGTGTCCGGGAGGAGGATGCCGCCGGTGGTTTTCTCCTGTTGTTCGACCCGCTTGACCAGAATGCGATCATGCAGGGGTTGGAATGGAATGGTCATGAGGTTTTTCTCCTTGAAATCAATCTTGATTTGTGATGCCTGAACCGCGGGTGCCGTGCCTTGGGCGCCGGTTCAACCGGCGTGACGCGCGAGTGCCCTTTGATGATTTTTCGTAACAGATGGATACGAGTCCGCCATTGTGCAAGAGGGGAGATCGGGAAATTTTCCCTTCCTCGATTGTTAATGTTTGTTTACGATTCGGCGAGATTTGCGAGATGAGACATTGAAAGTCAGCTTCTTTGGTGTATGATAGGTCCAGGTGGCAATTTTTTGCATGATGGGGGAACGCCCCTTCATCCCCACCGTGAATCTCCCCTTGGAGCGTCGCACGGGAAAACAGGGATGTTCGAGTCGAATCAAAGGCCGCTAAGAGTCCATGCTTGAATGGGGAGGTCGTGACCATGGTCATCGCGAATCTAGCCGATGTGATCCGGGAAGCCATCGACGAGACGGTGGTTGCTTTTTTCACCACCGACATCGGCATCAAGGCCGGTCCGTCGGTTTCCACGACTGCGGATGAGACCTATGTGCCACCGCAGGCCGATGTCACGGCGGTCATCTCCTTCAACGGCGCCATGGAGGGAGGGGTGCATGTTTCGGCGCCGTTCCACTGCGCGGTGGGACTGGCCGCCGCCTTCTCCGGCGATGAGCTTGAAACCTTCAACAACACGGCCAAGGACGCCATCGGCGAATTGGCCAACATCATCGCGGGCGCCGTCAAGAGTCGCATCTGCGAGGACATGATCAATCTCACCCCACCCCAGGTGATCGTCGGACGGGATCACCAGATCGGCTACACCAAGCCCCTGGGCAGCACCAAGTGCTATTTCCGCACCGACAACGGTCCGTTTTTCGTCGAGGTGTTCTACCGCGCCTGAACATCGGTCGTTTCAGCTCAACGGAGTGTTCGCGTCTTCTCCATGGCGCGCATGACGTGTGCCTGGGCGGCGTTGAGTTGCGCCCGCACGGCGGCGGGGTCGGCGAACTCCCCGCGATCGTTTCTGGCCAGCCGTTCCAGGGCGTCCAGGGCCTGTCTGGCCTTGGTGGCTTGATCCAGAATCTCTTCCGTCAGCTTTCCCGCGATTTTCGGCATCGTTTTCTCGCTCCTCTCTTCCGGCGCATCGGTTGTTCCAGGGGATTCGGATTGTCAAGGTCGCGCGGAGATGGCGTGGTTGCAGCTCTCGATGGAACCGTTCTCTTCCTGGCATTTTTTCTGTTCAAAGGCCCGGTAGACCGAACGTCCCACCTCCTGGGAGGTGCATGCGGGAAGCGTGGCGACAAGCAGGAGCAGGACGAGGATCGACGGGGACAACATGGAGCGGCGCGGAGGATGATGCCGGTTTGATGCGCACGAACGGTCTTGGCTGGGCATGGTGACTTTCCACGGGCGGTTCGGGTGATGGAGCGGGGGAGGGCGTCGTCACGCCCGGCCTGGTCGGGGATCCCGGATCGATCCCGCGACCAGCCGGCGGTTTGACGCACGAGGAGATGATACGACTTCAAGCCCCGTTTGGGAACCGCTTTCTCCCGCCCTCCCGATCACCCGCCCGTCACTTCAAGCTCCGTTTGGGAACGGTGTCTTTTCCGGCCACCTCCTCATCACCCGCCCATCATGCGGGTGCGCATGTATTCGGCCATCACCGAAAAGCCCGTTCCCACCACCCCACCGCCGATCATGCCGTTGACCGCCGCCTTGCGTTCCACGCGTCGCAGACGATCATCGAGTCTGGCCATCCAGTCGGTCTGGTGCTCCTGTTGTTGCTGGATCGCCTCAAGACTGCCCTGCACCTTGCCCATGCTCAACAGCAGATCATGCAGCAGGGCATCGAAAGGGTTGCCGGTGCCGTTCATGGGCGGGTATCCCCGGTCAATACGCCGATCAACCCCGATACCCCGGCGCCCACGGCCACCACGTCGTTCACGGTGTCCGGCGAGATCGAAATCCCGAACGCGGTCATCAGCATCACCACCCCGCGCCAGGTCGAGGGTTCGCGAAAACGTTCGATCCAGAGAGTGTTCATACCTTCTCCTCCACATGGAGATGCCAGTTGTGAATGAATTCCGCTTCGGTTCCGGCTCCGAGCGGGGTGTTGTAATGTTTTTTCCAGTAGCGGGCCAGGCCGGGCAGATCCTCGGCGGCGGGCAGGGGTTCGCGTACCCGCCGATAGTGGATCCGACACATGACCGCAGCCAGCATCAGGTCGGTGATCATGCGTTCGGGAAGGGGCGGGGTGGGCCACCATCCGCGCATCCGCTGGAGCATCGCCGGTTGATGGTCGAGAAAATTCTCCCAGATATCCCGATAGGTGGCGGGTTCCATCTGGAATACCCCGAGGGCCGGTCCTCCGCCCACCTGTTTGAGGTGGCGTCCCATGCCCGACTCTTGCGCCGCCGTGCCCATCAAAAGCGCCTCCGCCGCCGGCGACTCCATGGCGACGAGGGCCAGGGCGGGTCGAACGACCTGCTCCCGGAACTGTTTGGCTTGCATGCTCATGATTCTCTCCTTGTGATTTTTCATTCACATCCGTGGGGTCTGAATGGCTGTTTCATATCTCACATTAAATTATTAAAATTGTCATGATGTTGAACTTCATCAAATTGTTTCGTAAGTGTATATTATTTTAAGAATATTGTAGTCTCTTGAATATAAAGATGTTACATCTTAAATTATTCGTATGAATAATTTTTTCGTGATAAAAAATGCCACTGCAAAGGAAAAAAAAATCATTGAAACTTTACATGGAATCTGTAACATCTTGGCCAGAAAGGAATTCAACTTTGATTCAACATCAGATTCACCCATGAGTCGTGAATGCTTGCTCACATTCTTGACTGATTCGTGAAATTTGGTTTGAATTCCACTTCAACTTGCACTACGGAGACTTTTTGATGCCAGAGCTATACTTTCAGGTCCGCGGCGAACGAGGGGTTCCCCTGGAAATCGTTGTCCGCAAAACCGGGAAAAACCTCACCGCCACCTGCTCCTGCTCCGCGGGAGTCGATGACATCTGCCAACACCGGATCACCCTGCTCTCCGGTTCCAGCAAGGATGTCATCAGCAACAATCCCGAGGATGTCAAAAAGGTGGTCTCCTGGATCGCGGGCACCGATGTCGGCAGGGCGCTCCAAGACATGGTTGACGCGATCAAGCAGCTCGAGAATGCCCGAGAGGATTTTGCCGACGCGCGCAAACGGCTGATCAAGGCCCTGAAAGATTGATCAACGCCACGCCATGGAACTCCCGAGGAGCTTTTCATGGCGATAGGGGGTGACGAGGATTCACTCCCGACATACCCGCTGGCCCCATTTCATGGAAATCTGAGGATCTCATCCGCATGGAAACTTATTTATGGTTGAAACTGTTCCTGATTCTGCTTCTGATCATCGGGAATGCCTACTTCGTCGGTTCTGAAGTCGCGATCACCGGCGCACGACGCAGCAAAATCCGTCATTTGGCCGAAAACGGCAACAAGGCTGCGCAACGGGTGCAAGAGCTTCATCAGGAGCCGGAGCGGTTCTATTCGGTCACCCAGATCGGCATCACCATCGTCTCCCTGGCGCTGGGCGCCATCGGCATGGATACCCTGGCCCTGATCATGGATCCCTGGTTCCAGGGCATCTTCGGTATTTTCGGCTCCAGTGAGGAGTTGGCCAAGACCGCCAGCTTCACCGCCTACATCATCGCCTTCATCATCATCTCCTTCCTGCATGTCGTGGGTGGCGAGCTGGCCCCCAAGATCCTCGCCTTCCACAAGGCCGAGGCCGTGGCCATGGCGGTCTCCTGGTCGGTGAATTTCCAGTACACCATCTGGACCCCGGTGATCTGGGCCATGAAGCACGCTTCCAATTTTCTGCTCTGGACCTGGGGTCAGGGGGATCTGATCGGTTCCCATGGCGAACATTTCACCATGACCCAGGATGAAATTCGCACCATCATCACCGCCAGCGAAGGTGCCGGCGTCCTCAAACCCGAAGACACCCGGATGATCCACGGCATCATCGACATGGGTGAGCGTACGGTTCGTTCGGCCATGGTGCCGCGTACCGACATCCTTGCCTTCAGCAAGGAGACCACCCTCATGGATGCCCTCACCCGGTTCCGCGACGTGCCGCATGCCCGTTACCTGGTGTATGAAAGCAACCTGGACAACATCCTCGGTTACGTGGCCATGAAGGAGCTTTTGAGCGTGATGGCCGAATCCAAGGAGTCCCAGATCGACCGTCCCATCGCCGAATATGTGCATCCGTGCTACATCGTGCCCAACAGCAAGCGGTTGCGGGATCTTCTCAAGGAGTTCAAGGCCAACCGTCAGCAACTGGCGGTGGTGATCGACGAGTATGGCGGGACCGAGGGGATCATCACCCTCGAGGATATCCTCGAAGAGATCGTCGGCGATTACGAGGACGAATTCACCCAGGGCACGCGGCGCGTGAAAAAACTGGATTCCGGTCAGTTTGTGATCGATGCTTCGATGCGCATCTCGGACCTGCGCACGGTCTTGAACTACAACTTCCCGGAAGTGGACGAATACCGGACCATCGGTGGTCTGATCTATCACGAACTCGGTCATGTCCCGAGTGCCGAGGATGCCGTCAATCTGGATGATGTCAAGATTTCGGTATTGGAGATGGACAATCACCGCATCACCAAGGTAAAATTCGAACGCATCGTCAAGCCGGTCAAGGCGGAAGGCGAGGAGGCTTCGGGCACGGAAGCGGCTTCCACCCACGCCCACTGATCCGTCAGTTTGCAGGTTCCACCACGCCCGGCGATGCGTCGCCGGGCGTTTTTATCTGGATTGTCAAACCATTCATGCAGGATCCCTGCATTTTAAAATCAAGGACGAAACCGCGGAGGCGCTGCCTCCGCACTTAAGCCGGGGGACCTTGCGGTCCTTGGACCCCTGCAACGATGGGGGTTCTGAACAACCAATCAGGTATCATTGACTTCGACCAACCCACCATGTCCAGATCCCATTCGCTCCCGTTTTATGACACCCTGAAAACCTATCAACTCTCCTGGTTGCGTTACGATCTCGTTGCCGGACTCACCGCCTGCGTGGTCATGATTCCCTCGGTGATCGCCTATGCCGAATTGGTACACATGCCGCCCATTTCCGGGGTTTACGCGGCACTGGCCGCGTCGGTCGGCTACGCCTTGTTCGCCTCTTCCCGGCATGTGATCGCCGGTCCGGATGCGGCCATCGGCCTTCTGGCCGGCACGGCCATCCTGCCGCTCGCCGCCGGAGATCCGTCGCGGATTCCGGCCCTGGCCGCGCTGCTGGCCCTGCTCTCCGGCACCATCCTGGTCTTCGCGGCCCACTTGCGCATCGGCACCATCGCCGATTTCCTCTCCCGACCGGTTCTGGTCGGCTATCTGAACGGCGCCTCGTTGATCCTGGTCTCGACCCAGCTGGGCAAGCTGTTCGCCATCAAGACCAGCGGCGAGGATTTTTTTCCCCTGCTCTGGCAGATCGCCACGCAGATCCATCAGACCCACGCGCCCACCCTGATCTTCGGCATCGCCACGATCCTGACCCTGATCGTCATCGCCCGACATCTGCCCTGGCTGCCCGGCGCGCTGGTGGTGTCGGTATTGGGGATCCTGGCGGCCCGCTACCTCGGATTGGGCGAAATGGGGGTGATCCTGGTGGGTGCAGTTCCGGCTGGCGCCCCGGCACTGGCCATGCCGGTCATCCACTGGTCCGATCTGCCCGCGCTGGTACCCGCCGCCCTGGCGATCGCCTTTCTGGCCTTTTCCGATGGCATTCTGCTGGCCCAGGTGTTCGCGGACAAAAACCGCTACCAGATCAATCCAAACCAGGAGTTGAGCGCCCTGGGCATGGCCAACATCGGCGCCAGTCTGCTGAGTGGCTTCCCGGTCTCCGCCAGTCAATCCCGCACCTCGATCGTCGATTCCACCGGAGGCAAGTCACAGATGGCGCAACTGGTCGCCGCCGCCGGGTTGTTGCTGTTCCTCTTCTTTTTGACCGATCTGCTCGCCTTCCTTCCCAAGGTGACCCTGGGGGCGATTCTGATCGTCACCGGTTTGGGAATGCTGGAGATTGCCCCCTTGAGGGAACTCCTGCGCCAGGATCGTTTCGAATTCTCCATCTCCATGGCCGTGACCCTGGGGATCCTGATCTCCGGGGTGGTGCCGGGCATCATCCTGGGACTTCTGATCGCCCTCATCGGGCTGATCGTCGAGGTCTCCCGCCCTGGCGATGCGGTGCTCCGTCGGCCTGGACCAGGACGAAAATTCCGCGACTTCGGCGTCAACTCCGTGGAGGGCGAAACCATCGACGGGTTGTTGGTCTACCGGCTCTATGCCCCGTTGATCTATGCCAATGCCCGCCATGTGACCAACCGGCTTCGGCAGTTGATCACCTCGTCCACCGTGCCGATCCAGTGGTTGATCATCGACGCCCAGGCGATCACCGACATGGATATCACCGCCGCGCAACGGTTCGCCGAATTCCTGCGCGAGGTCAACGCCATGGGGATCGAGGTAAAAATCGCCGACACCACCTATCCGTTCCGCCGGCAACTCGAACGTATGGGACTGACCAAGAATCTCGAGCCTGGATACCTGTTCCCAACCGTCAAGAAGGCGGTGGAGGCCTACGAGGCGCTGCTCAGTCCGATCCAGGAGCTGGAGTTGCTCGCCCAGGAGCCGGATTCGGAACCGTTCACCATTCTGTTGCGGCGCGAGGGGTCCAATCTGACGGTTTCGTGTACCTGTGGCGGAAACGACGAGGAGCGGACCTGCGACCATCGACTGGCGGTGTTGCGCGGGGATCTTTCCGCGCTGAATCTGCTCAATACCGAGGAACATGAGATCCGCAACCTCACCCGGATGATCGAGGGCACGGACGTTGAACTGGCCTGGAGTCGTCTGTCCACCACGGAGAAGTTGATGCAGGAGATCCAGAAGGATTATCAGCAGGCCAAGGATGAGATCATCAAGGCGATGAACGATTGATGGGACACGGGGTTCGGATCTCTCCGGCGTGGCGGGATCCGGACCGGAGCGGTTCATGACGGCTGGAAACGGGGCCTGATCGAGGCTATGCTTGCGTGGACCATCTGGGAGAGGGGGCATCCATTCCCGGGATCGGACCCAGCCGCTCTCACCCATTCAGCCTTTGCAGGGAGGGGCCATACCCATGATCAGCGTGGAATGGAAACCGGAGTACGAGATCGGCAATGCCGAGATCGATGGACAGCATCGTTTTTTGTTTGACATCGCCAATCGTATTTTTCAGATCCTGGGCACCGAGGAGCAGATTTTGGTCCTGAGCGAACTGTTCGATGAACTGTTCGAGTACACCCGTCGGCATTTTCGGGACGAAGAGGTGATCTGGCGTCCGCTTGGCGAGGAGATATTCCAGGCGCATCGGAACAAGCATCTTCTGCTTCGAACCCAGCTCGAGGCGATCTGGTTGAGCGATTCGATCTTCAATCGGGACAAGACCGCCCAATCGCTGTATGAATGGGTGAGCGCGCTGCTCCATCACGTCTTGAATTTCGATCGGGGCATGAATCGGAAACTTCTGGAATCGTAACGGTTCGGGCCCCCACGATTGCAGGGGGCTGAATCGTTGCGAAGCTTCACTTCATGAGCCGGTTTTGCCGCGCGCGCGGTCTTCTGCCCGACGCGAACACGCCGGGTTCACGCCAGAACGGAAAGATTCCCTTCCGCATACTCCCCATCCAGATCGGTCAACACCTCGTAGCCGGTCTCGGTGACCAGGATGGTGTGCTCGAACTGGGCCGAGAGCGAATGGTCCTTGGTGACCACGGTCCAGCGGTCCGGAAGGACGCGAATCTCCGCGCCGCCGAGGTTGACCATCGGCTCCACGGTGAAGATCATGCCAGGTTTGAGTTCCGCGCCGGGAGGAAGCTTGCGACCGCTCTTGTCCGTGATGTAATGAAGCACGGCAGGCTCCTCGTGGAACTCCCGACCGATGCCGTGTCCGCAATACTCCCGCACCACCGAACATTGATTCTTCAGGGCCAGCACCTCGATGGCCGCGCCGATGTCGCCGAAATGGCCCTTGGGACGGATCACCCGAATGCCGGCGTCCAGACACTTCTTGGCCACCTGGACCAGACGGACCGCCTTGGGGATGGGGGTGCCGACGTGAAAGGTCTTGTTGGTGTCGCCGTGAAAGCCGTTCAGGTGGGCGGTGACATCGATGTTGATGATGTCACCGTCACGCAGGGTGCGCGGACCGGGGATGCCGTGGCAAACCTGCTGGTTGATGGAGGTGCAGATCGATTTCGGAAAGCCCCGATAGTTGAGCGGCGAGGGGCGGGCGTTGTTGTTCACCAGGAACGCGTGACAGAGGTCGTTGAGTTGCTGGGTGGAAACGCCGGGCTGGACGTGCGGCTCGATCATTTTCAAGGTGAGCGCGGCCAGCTGGCAGGAGGCGCGCATCAGCTCGATCTCTTCGGCGGTCTTTATTTTGATGGCTGGCATGATGGTTCCCGGTTCCTCGGTGACTCGTGATCCGCGTGATCTCGCGGCGCGATGTGGTATGAGGCGCGCCGTTATTGCGCAAAATATTTTTCTATTGCGCAAGAAGAACTTTGCACAATCATGAGACTGCCCGGATCACGGTGGATCCGCGGGGGGGGCGGCCAGTTGGGCCTGAGTGTCGATCAACTGCCCCTTGCGGTGGATGGTCATCTCCACCAGATCGCCGGGCTTGAAGCCGCGCAGCACCCGGGCCATGGCGCGCGGCGAGCCGATCGATTGACCGTTCACGGAGATGATCTGATCCCCGATTTTCAAACCCGCCCGTTCGCCGGGGCCGCCAGGAGCCACGCGGGCGACCGCGACCCCGTTGGGGGCCAGCTCCGGAGCCACCCCCAGCCAGACGGTGGCCGGTGGTTCGGCAGGGTCGGCGGGCATCTCCCGCGCCTGGGGTGGCGCCATCTCTTCCAGGGGAGGCATCCCTTCCGGGGGCATGGCATACGCATCCGGGAGTTGACGGGCCATCTCCGGGGAGAGGGATGGCTGACCCGGCCAGGCTTCGGCGCGGGGGCGCTCGCGCGATGGCTGTGGGCCGCGCGGCTCCTCGTTTCGTCCGTCCGGGGCGATGGAGGGGTGATCGCGGCTGTCGTCCGGAGTGATCTTGATCTCCTTTTCTTCGCCCTTGCGCTGCACGAGCAGGGTCAACTCCTTGCCGGGCTGGGCCGAGGCCAGCGTGGCGAGAAAATCCCGCGTCGAGACGATTCCCTTGCCATCCACCTTCAACACGATGTCGTTGCGGGTCAGTCCCGCCTTGTCCGCCGGTCCATCCTTGAAGATCTCGCCGACCCGTACACCTTCCGGGGGTTGCACCGTGATCCCCAGCCAGCCGCCGGCCATGGCCGGAGAGGCGAGAAGCGAAACGAGCGCGGTCATGGTCAAGACGCGGCGGGTACGGGTCGCGGACATGCGGTCTGCCTCCGAAAGAAAATTAAGGGTCGCGAAGCGCCATCCAATCCGGCATAATGGATCAAGAAACTCCCCAGGTTGGCGTGCCCGTGGCAGGGAGGTGCGAGGTTCCCGCCATCATGCCAGGTTACGAGAAAGCATAGAGGGATTTTTGCGGCGCGTCCACCTGCGTTGACTTTCGGAACACGTCGGGAGTATAAATGGGGATTGATCCGGGTGCCGTGGGGGCCGACCGAAGTTTCACGGTACGGAAAAACGCGGGCATGCCGCGCTCCCTCTTCCCCAGGGAGGCTGGCCCGGATCATGGCATGGGAATTACTCGACGATAAGGATGGTCGCATGGCGAACGATAACGGGCGGGCCGTGCTGGTGCTGGAGGACGGGACGCGCTTCGATGGCTTATCCTTCGGCGCGGGCGGTGAGCAGGTGGGCGAAGTCTGTTTCAACAGCTCCATGACCGGCTATCAGGAGATCATCACCGATCCCTCCTACGCGGGTCAGATCGTCACCATGACCGCGCCGCAGATCGGCAACGTGGGGGTCAACCCCGAGGACATGGAGTCCGAACGACCCCGCATCCGCGGCTTCGTGGTCAAGGAGAACTCCCGGATCGTCTCCAACTGGCGAGCCCGCGAGTCGCTGCCGGAGTTTCTCAAACGGTACGACGTGCCGGCCATCGAAGGGATCGACACCCGGCGACTGGTCAACCACTTGCGCGAAAACGGCGCGCTGCGCGGCGTGCTCTCCACCCTCGACTTCGATACCGCCTCCCTGGTCGCCAAGGCGCGCGCCTGGCCCGGCCTGGCCGGCATGGACCTCACCCCCGAGGTGACCTGCGACACCCCGCACGACTGGACCGATGGCCCGATCCCCTGGAAAAAGGAGATCTGGAGCGCCAGCGATCGCGACGAGTCGGAACGCACCTTTTCCGGCAAACGGGTCGTGGCCCTGGATTTCGGCATCAAACGCAACATCCTGCGCGGTCTGGTCTCCGTGGGGTGCCACGTGAAGGTGCTGCCCCGCGCCGCCACCCTGGACGACATCCTCTCCCGCAAACCGGACGGGGTTTTCCTCTCCAACGGTCCCGGTGATCCGGAGGCGGTCCACCACGCCATCGCCGTGATCCGCCAACTGCTCGAAACCGATCTGCCGATCTTCGGGATCTGTCTGGGCCACCAGATGCTCTCCCTGGCCCTGGGCGCCAAAACCCGAAAACTGAAATTCGGCCATCGCGGCGGCAACCATCCGGTCAAGAATCTCCTGACCGGCCAGGTCGAGGTCACCTCCCAGAACCACGGCTTCGTGGTCGAACCCGACGGCATGCCGAATGACCTCGAGGTGACCCATCTCTCTTTGTTCGATGGCACCGTCGAGGGGGTGCGGTTGAAATCCCGACCGGTCTTCTCGGTGCAGTACCATCCCGAAGCCAGTCCGGGGCCCCACGACGCCCATTATCTGTTCCGTCAATTCGCGTCGCTGATGGTGTGACATGCCAAAACGCACGGACATCCAAAGCATTCTCATCATCGGCGCCGGCCCGATCATCATCGGTCAGGCCTGCGAGTTCGACTACTCCGGGGTGCAGGCCTGCAAGGCCCTGAAAGAAGAAGGGTACAAGGTCATCCTGGTCAACTCCAATCCGGCCACCATCATGACCGATCCGGAGTTGGCCGACCGCACCTACGTCGAACCCCTGACCGTCGATTCCCTCACCTGCATCATCCGCCAGGAGCGCCCCGACGCGCTTCTGCCCACCATGGGTGGCCAGACCGCCCTGAATCTCGCCATGGCCTTGGCCAAGGCCGGGGTGCTCGACGAGTTCGGGGTGGAGCTGATCGGAGCCTCGAGCCAGGCGATCGCCAAGGCCGAGGACCGCATGCAGTTCAAGGAGGCGATGCACCGCATCGGCCTGGGACTGCCGCGCTCGGGGTTTGCCCATTCGCTGGAAGAGGCCCTCGAGGTGCTCGATGAGGTGGGGTTTCCGGCCATTCTGCGCCCGAGCTTCACGCTGGGCGGCACCGGCGGCGGCGTGGCCTACAACCGCGAGGAGTACGTGGAGCTGATCCGTTTCGGCCTGGCCGCCTCTCCGACCCGCGAAGTGCTGGTCGAGGAGTCGCTGTTGGGCTGGAAGGAGTTCGAGATGGAGGTGGTGCGCGATCGCGCCGACAACGCCATCATCGTCTGCTCCATCGAAAACCTCGACCCCATGGGGATCCACACCGGCGACTCGATCACCGTGGCCCCGGCCATGACCCTGACCGACAAGGAGTTGCAGGAGTTGCGCGACGCCTCGATCGCGGTGTTGCGCGAGATCGGCGTGGATACCGGCGGTTCCAACGTGCAGTTCGCCATCCAGCCCCAGACCGGGCGGATGATCATCATCGAGATGAACCCGCGGGTGTCGCGCTCCTCGGCCCTGGCCTCGAAGGCGACCGGTTTTCCGATCGCCAAGGTGGCCGCCAAGCTGGCGGTCGGGTATCTGCTGCCCGAGATCATGAACGACATCACCGGAGTCACCCCGGCCTCGTTCGAGCCCTCCATCGACTACGTGGTCACCAAGATCCCGCGCTTCACCTTCGAAAAATTTCCCCAGGCCGAAGCGATCCTTACCACGCAGATGAAATCGGTCGGCGAGGCGATGTCCATCGGACGCACCTTCAAGGAGTCTCTCCAGAAGGCGTTGCGCTCCATGGAGACCGGCCTGAGCGGATTCGATCCGGTGTTCGACCCGTCGGGCTTCGCCAATACTTCCGACATGGAGGCGGAGCTGGCCTGGCGGTTGAGCCATCCGGGTCCGGACCGGGTGTTGTTGCTGGCCGATGCCCTGCGCATAGGCAAGAGCGCTCAGTGGCTTCACGAGACCACGGTCATCGACCCCTGGTTTCTGGATCAGATCGCCCAGATCGTCGAGGCCGAACAGTCCCTGGCCGGGTTGGATCTCGCCGCGCTCCCCGCCGAGCGGTTGCGCGGCCTCAAGGCCATGGGCTTCTCCGATCAGAGGCTCGGTGCATTGCTGGGGTGTTCCGCCGCCGATGTACGCTCGGAACGACTGGCTAGGGAAATTCGACCGGTCTTCAAGCGGGTCGATACCTGCGCCGCCGAATTCGCCTCCCAGACCACCTACCTCTATTCGAGCTACGATCAGGCGTGCGAGGCCCGTCCGAGCGACCGGCGCAAGATCATGATCCTGGGCGGCGGTCCCAACCGCATCGGCCAGGGGATCGAGTTCGACTACTGCTGCGTCCACGCCGCCTTCGCGTTGAAGGAGGCCGGCTTCGAGACCATCATGGTCAACTGCAACCCGGAGACGGTCTCCACCGACTACGACACCTCGGACCGGCTCTATTTCGAGCCGTTGACCCTCGAGGACGTGTTGGCCATCGTCGATACGGAGAAACCCGAGGGGATCATCGTGCAGTTCGGCGGACAGACTCCCCTCAAGCTCGCCAAATCCCTGGAGGCCGCCGGCGCGCCGATCATCGGCACCTCGCCCGATGCCATCGACATCGCCGAGGATCGCGAACGGTTCCAGGTGTTGCTGCAACGGTTGGATCTGAAGCAACCCGAAAACGGTCTGGCCCGCTCTCCGGAAGAGGCGCGCCTCGTCGCCGAGAGGGTCGGCTACCCGGTGGTGGTGCGCCCCTCGTATGTCCTCGGCGGACGGGCCATGGAGATCGTCCACGACGCGGAAAATCTGGAACGCTACATGGTCACCGCGGTACGCGCCTCCCCGGACCATCCGGTGTTGATCGACCACTTCTTGAACGATGCCATCGAAATCGATGTCGATTGCGTCTCCGACGGCAAGGAGGCGGTGATCGGCGGCATCATGGAGCATATCGAGGAGGCGGGGGTCCACTCCGGGGATTCGGCCTGCTCGCTGCCCCCCTATTCGGTGGGCGAGGCCCTGCTGGAAGAGATCGAGCGTCAGACGCTCCAGTTGGCGGATGCGTTGGGCGTGGTCGGCCTGATGAACGTGCAGTTCGCCATCAAGGACGACGTGATCTATCTGCTGGAGGTCAATCCGCGTGCCTCGCGCACCGTGCCGTTCGTCTCCAAGGCCACCGGCGTGGCCCTGGCCAAGGCGGCGGCGCGGGTCATGGCCGGCGCCACCCTGGATGAGGTGGGGATGCGCCACTATCCCAAACTCGATCACGTCGCGGTCAAGGAGGTGGTCTTCCCGTTCCAGAAGTTCCCGGGCGTGGACACCGTGCTTGGTCCGGAGATGAAATCCACCGGCGAGGTGATGGGGCTGGCCGGCGATTTCGGACGCGCTTTCGCCAAGGCCCAGGAAGGGGCCGGCACGATCCTGCCACGTCTGCCGGCGGATGGCGGGATGGTGTTCATCTCGGTCAAGGATGCCGACAAGCAGGCGGTGATCGCACCCGCGCGCGGACTGTTGGAGCTGGGCTTCAAGCTCTGCGCCACCCGCGGCACGGCCAGCCACCTGATCCGCGAAGGGGTGGCCGTCAAGGTGGTCAACAAGGTCCAGGAGGGGCGTCCCGACATCGTGGACATGATGAAAAACGGCGAGGTGGCCATGGTCTTCAACACCACCCAGGGCAAACGGGCCCTGGCGGCCTCGTTCTCGCTGCGGCGCACGGCACTGATGACCGGCATACCCTATTTCACCACCGTGGCCGGGATGCGCGCCGCGGTTGAGGCCATGACCGCCGTGCGCGCGTGCGAACTTCAATGCAAGGCGTTGCAGGATTATCACGCTTGAGGGGGCTTGAGAAAAAAACATGAACAAGAAAGTACCGATGACCCTCCAAGGGGCGGAAAAACTCAAGGCCGAACTCAAACGCCGCAAGACCGAGGAGCGTTCCCGCATCGTCGAGGCGATCTCCGTGGCCCGCGATCACGGCGACCTCTCCGAAAACGCCGAGTATCACGCCGCCAAGGAGCAGCAATCCTTCAACGAGGGGCGCATCCAGGAGATCGAATCGATGCTGGCCCTCGCCGAGATCATCGATACCAGCCGCATCCGCTCCAACAAGGTGGTGTTCGGCGCCAAGGTGACGGTGGTGGACGAAAAGACCGATACCGAGTCCGTTTACCGCATCGTCGGCGAGGACGAGGCCGATCTGGAGCAGGGTATGATCTCCATCACCTCGCCCATGGCGCGCGGCATGATCGGGAAAGAGGTGGGCGATACCATCGAGGTGCGCGCGCCGAGCGGCGTGCTGCGTTACGAAATCCTCGCCATTCAGTTCTAGGTCGTCCTGTCCCATGGCCAACCGTCGCCCATCCAGCGCCCGTTGGCTGGAAGAACATCGCAACGATCCCTATGTGGCCGCCGCCAGACGCGACGGGTATCGCTCCCGCGCGGCCTACAAGCTCATCGAGATCGATGCCGCCCTGGCCTCCCGCTCCCAGGGACGGGGACTGTTTCGTCCCGGCGACGTGGTGGTGGAACTCGGCGCCGCGCCCGGTGGCTGGACCCAGGTGGCCGCCAGTCGCGTCGGCGATCAGGGCCGCGTGGTGGCCATGGATCTGCTGCCCATGGATCCGGTGCCAGGCGCGCTGATTCTCCAGGGGGATTTTTTGGACGCAACCATCCTGGAACCTTTGCGCGCCGGCATGGGTCCAACAGGTCAGGCGGATGTGCTGTTGTCCGACATGGCCCCGAACATGACCGGATTCAAGGTGGCCGATCAGGGACGCGGTTCGCTGCTGGTCGAGGCGGCCCTCGACTTTGCCGTCGAGGTGTTGCGCCCAGGCGGTCGCATCGTGATGAAACTCTTCCAGGGCCCCGATTTCCACGCACTGGTCCGCTTGACCCGCTTGCATTTTTCCTCCGTCAAGGTGGAAAAACCACCCGCGAGTCGCGATCGCAGCGCGGAGCTTTATCTCATCGGTTCCGGTTTCAAGGGGCGATCCGACCTTTTCAAGGAAAATGACGATTGATTCGGGTTGCGTCAAGAAAACTCGAGTCTCAGGGTATTGTGTAGACATCTCCAGCGTGAGGCATGCCATGCGCGTTATCAAACAGGCTTTGACATTCGACGATGTACTGCTCGTCCCGGCCTACTCGGAGGTGCTGCCGACCACGGTGGATATCTCCACCCGCCTGACCAGAAAAATCCGCCTCAACATCCCCCTGGTCTCCGCGGCCATGGATACGGTCACCGAGGCGCGCGCCGCCATCGCCATGGCCCAGGAAGGGGGCATCGGCATCATCCACAAAAACATGACCATCAAGGAACAGGCCACCGAGGTGCGCATCGTCAAACGGTTCGTCACCGGCCTGGTGCTCGATCCCTGGACCGTCACCCCGGAGGCCACCCTGCAAACCGCCATCGACCTCATGCGGGAAAAAAACATCTCCGGCATTCCGGTCACCGCCGAGGATGGTCAACTGCATGGCATCCTCACCAACCGCGACGTCCGGTTCGCCACCGATCTCACCCAGCCGGTCAAGGGGTTGATGACCCCGAAATCCAAACTGGTGACCGTGCAGCAGGGTGTGGCGATGAGCGAAGCCAAACGATTGCTGCACAAGCACCGCATCGAGAAATTGCTGGTGGTGGATGACACCTTCCGCTGCGTGGGATTGATCACGGTCAAGGATATCGAGAAATCCCAGACCAACCCCAATGCCTGCAAGGATGAAACCGGTCGGTTGCGGGTCGGCGCGGCGGTGGGCACCGGTCGGGATGGTCGTCGTCGCGTCGAGGCGCTGGTGGAGGCCGATGTGGATGTGGTGGTGGTCGATACCGCCCATGGCCACTCCAGGGGGGTGCTGGAGATCGTTTCCTGGATCAAGAATCGCTATCCCCAGGTGGAGGTGATCGCCGGCAACGTGGCCACCGCCGAGGCGACCCGTGCCCTGATCGATGCCGGAGCCGACGCGGTGAAGGTGGGGATCGGTCCGGGATCGATCTGCACCACCCGCATCGTCGCCGGCGTGGGGATCCCGCAGATCACCGCCATCTCCGACTGTTCCGAGGAGGCCGACAAGAGCGACGTGCCGATCATCGCGGATGGCGGCATCAAATATTCCGGCGAGATCGGCAAGGCGATCGCCGCCGGCGCCTCGACGGTGATGATGGGCTCGATGTTCGCCGGCGCGGACGAATCACCGGGCGAGGTGTTCCTTTACCAGGGGCGCAGCTACAAGACCTATCGCGGCATGGGATCCCTGGGGGCCATGGCCAAGGGATCGAAGGACCGCTATTTTCAGTCCGGGGTCGAAACCCGCAAACTGGTGCCCGAGGGGATCGAAGGGCGCGTGCCTTACAAGGGGCCGCTTTCGCTGTTGATCCACCAGATGGTGGGCGGACTGCGCGCGGCCATGGGGTACGTCGGCTGCGCGGATATCCTCTCCATGCGCACCAGGCCGGTCTTTGTCCAGATCACCAGCGCCGGACTCAAGGAGTCCCACGTTCATGACGTGACCATCACCAAGGAAGCGCCCAACTATCAATCGGGATTACTGTAGATGGATGACCTGTTGCACGCCCAGAAGATCCTGGTCCTCGATTATGGCTCGCAGTATACGCAATTGATCGCCCGTCGGGTGCGGGAGTCCGGGGCCTATTGCGAGATCCACCCCTGGAGCATGGAGGCCGAAGAGATTCAAGCCTTCGCGCCCAAGGGGATCATTCTCTCCGGCGGTCATCACTCGGTGTACGACGACGGCGCGCCGGGCATGAACGAGGCTGCGCTGGCCCAACAGGTGCCGATTCTGGGGATCTGCTACGGCATGCATCTGTTGGCCCGTCACTTCGGCGGCGAGGTCTCCCCCTCGGCGACCCGTGAGTATGGCCATGCGCTGTTGCGCGCCACCAGCAAGGGGCGGGAGTTTCCGGGTGGATTCCTCTCCCGTGGCGAGGGACGGGTGTGGATGAGCCACGGTGATCACGTCACGCGGGTGCCGTTCGGCTTCGAAACCCTGGCCATGAGCGACAACGGCATCCTGGCCGCGATGGAACATGTGGATCTGGCGATTCTGGGCGTGCAGTTCCACCCCGAGGTCAACCACACCGAGGATGGCGCCACCTTCATCCAAGGGTTCGTGCGGGATATCTGCGGCTGTTCCGGTCTGTGGACCGCCGGAAACGTGATCGAACACGAAATCGCGCGCGCACGCGAGAAGGTCGGCGCGGATCGGGTGATCCTGGGGCTTTCCGGCGGGGTGGATTCGGCGGTGACCGCGGTGTTGTTGCATCGGGCGCTGGGGGATCAATTGACCTGCGTGTTCGTGGACAACGGCCTGTTGCGCCTGAACGAGGGGGAGGAGGTGATGGCCACCTTCGCCAGCCATCTGGGCGTGAAGGTGATCCGTGTCGATGCCGAGGAGCGTTTTCTGTCGCGTCTGACCGGGGTGAGCGATCCGGAACAAAAACGCAAGATCATCGGTCACACCTTCATCGAGGTGTTCGAGGAGGAGGCCAAGAAGATCGACGGGGCCAGATGGCTCGCCCAGGGGACCATCTATCCGGACGTGATCGAATCCGCCGGAGCCAACACCAAGGCCGCCACCAACATCAAATCCCACCACAACGTCGGTGGATTGCCGGAGCGGATGGGGTTGAAGTTGCTCGAACCCCTGCGCGAACTGTTCAAGGATGAGGTGCGCTCGGTCGGACTGGAGCTGGGACTGCCGGCGCGCATGATCCTGCGCCATCCGTTTCCCGGTCCCGGACTCGGGGTGCGCATTCTGGGCGAGGTGAAGAAACCGTATGCGGATCTGTTGCGCCGCGCGGACGCGATCTATCTTGAGGAACTCTACAACACCGGCCATTACGACAAGATCTCCCAGGCCTTCGCGGTGTTTCTGCCGGTCAAGAGCGTGGGGGTGATGGGGGATGGCCGCAGCTACGACTACGTGGTGGCCCTGCGTGCGGTGGAGACCCGTGATTTCATGACCGCCAGCTGGTATCCCATGCCCCACGACATCCTTTCGCGCATCGCCAACCGCATCATCAACGAGGTCAAGGGGATCAACCGCGTGGTCTACGACATCACCTCCAAGCCCCCCGGCACCATTGAGTGGGAGTGAGGTTCAAGAAATCGTCGGTGACGAGGACGCTCGGAGATGGCCCGGTCACAGGTGTCATCGGTTGTTTCTGGGATCATTGAATCATGGAGACGCATGAAAAAGGAGGCGATGAGCCTTCTTTTTCAGTTTCTGGTCTTGGCACGGATGGGGGACAATCCGGACCATGGACCTCCGGTTCAGGAGTTTCCATAACTTGCATGATGGGGGGGAGATCCCCCCTCACCCCTCACCCCCCGGACCGTGGATCTCTCGTTCAGGAGTTCCCGTAACAAAAAAGGAGGCACGTGAGGTGCCTCCTTTTTTGTCATCGTGATGCGCTTGGTGAAAGCGGCATCACTTCATCGGCTTGAGTTCCACGCGACGGTTCTTGGCGCGGCCATCCGGGGTGGTGTTCGGCGCGACCGGCTTGTTGGCGCCGAAACCGGCGGTGGTCAGACGCTTGGCATCGATGCCCTTCTTGGACAGATACTGCTTGACCGATTCGGCGCGGGCCTTGGCGAGCTTGTCGTTGTGGGGCTTGGTGCCGGTGTTGTCGGTGTGGCCCTGGACTTCGATCTTGACGTTCGGATTGTTCTTCAAGACCGTCACCACGCTGTCGAGGAGCGGGAAGGAGATCGGCTCGATCACGGCCTTGTCGGTCTTGAAGTGCAGGTTGTCGAGCACCCAGCAGCCGACGGCATTGACCTTGGCGCCCAACGGGGTGCCGGGGCACTGATCCTTGGAGTTGAGCACGCCATCCTTGTCGTCGTCACCATCGACCGGCGCGGGAGCCGGCGCGGGGGCCGGAGCTGGCGCGGCGGGCGCGTCGCCATTGCAGAAGAAGCACTGCGTGCCGGCGGCGGCGAGTTGGTTGCTGCTCTTTTGCGGATGCCACTGGGAATAGCCGTTCTTGGCCATCCAACCTTCCTTGACGGAGGCGGGGGTACAGGCCGACAGGCCCAGGGTGACGACGCCGGCCATGGCCAACAGGGTGATATTGGTATGTTTCATGGTGTCCATCGACTCTAAGGTTGGAGGTAAGGAAAGTTGCAATCTACCAGATTCTGGTGAAGTTGTCACTCTTGAAATTTCCGAGGCCGTTTTTTTCTTGAATGCCTTGTTTGGGTGGACTTCATCGATCCTCTGATTAAAAATGAACCTTTATGAAGAAAAAATATTGACAAATTGGCAAACTTGGCAATATGGTGGCATGATATAAATATATTCTTCCATGAATAAAATGGTCAAGGAAAGATTCTCATGAAGCGAATCCGCATCGGTACCAAATTGGCCCTGGCGTTTGTTTTCATTTTGTTGGTCGTCTTCGCGGGGTTTGTGGGAACCTACTGGTCGTTGAACAGCGTCGAGGTGGCCGCGCGGCAGGTCGAGGAGGAGAGCCTTCCCTTCGCGCTTCTGGCCCACGAGATGACCGCCGGGGTGATCAATGTGCAGCAGTTTTTCAGTGATGTGGCCGCCACCCACGAGACCGATGGGCTCAAGGAGGCCGAAGAAGCGGCCAAGGTGTTCAAGGAAGGCGTGGGAAAATTTCAGCGCATGTTCCAGAATGAACAGGATCACGCTGCCCTGGAGAAACTGCGCGACATGGACCGCGCCTTTGATCTTTATTTTGTCAAGGGCGGCGAAATGGCCCATGCCTATCTGAATGAGGGATTGGAGGCCGGCAACGCACTCATGGAGGTGTTTGACGAGGCTTCCACGAACACGCAGAAGAAATTGGCCTGGTTGCGAGATGGCCAAACCATTGAAGCGATTGAGAACACAAAACATATTCGCGACCAGGTGGGCTGGGTGCGATCCATCCTGATCGGGGTGGGCATCTCCATCATGCTGTTGACGCTGGCCATCGGGATTCTGCTGACCCGTGATCTCACCCAACCGATCCGCGCATGCGAACGGAACATCCATCAACTGAGTCAGGGCGACCTCAACGTCAGCTGCACCTTGAATCGTCACGACGAATTCGGCTTGATGATCCAGAGCGTGATCGGCGTGGCGACCAGGTTGCGGGAGGTGATCGCCGGGGTTCAGGATGCCACGGATCATGTCACCTCCGGAAGCGAACAGCTCACCGCCACCGCCCAGGCGTTGGCCGAGGGTTCCACCCAGCAGGCCGCCGCCGTGGAGGAGACCTCCGCGGCCATGGAACAGATGTTGGCCAATATCCAGCAGAACACCCAAAATGCCCAGGAGACCCGCACCCTTTCGTCACGGGCCGCCAAAGACGCCAGGGAGGGGGGCGTGGCGGTGCGGGAGGCGGTGGTGGCCATGAAGGAGATCGCGCAACGGATCGCCATCATCGAGGAGATCGCCCGTCAGACCAATCTGTTGGCGTTGAATGCCGCCATCGAGGCGGCGCGGGCCGGGGAACAGGGCAAGGGATTCGCGGTGGTGGCCGCCGAGGTGCGCAAGCTCGCCGAGCGCAGCCAAGGCGCGGCAGGGGAGATCATGCATCTGGCCGACAACAGCGCGCGCACGGCGGAAAGGGCGGAAGCGATCATCCAGCGGGTGGTCCCGGACATCGAACGAACCGCCGGACGCATCGAGGAGATCGCCACGGCCACCCAGGAGCAGAACAGCGGGGTGGATCAGATCCACAAGGCCCTGCAACAGCTCGATCAGGTGATTCAGCGCAACGCCGGCTCCTCGGAGGAGATGGCCTCCACCGCCGGCGAACTCTCCCATCAGGCGCACCGTCTGGAAGGGCTGGTGGGATTCTTTCGGTTGAGTTCGGTTTCAGCCCGGCTGGGATGATTGCAGGGAACGATACCAGCCTGCTGAATGTGTTGCCGTTCATTGCGGAACGATACCCGTCCGCGCTACCCCCCCACCCGGGCCGGGAACTTCTCGTCCCACTCCTCGGCCAGCATCCGGGCGGCGGTGACCTGCTCCAGGCTCATTTCGCGGGCGATGGTGTTGCGCAGGCTGGCCGCTTCCTCGTTGCCGTAGCGGGCGGCCAGTTCCAGCCAGGCATGGGCGATCGTGAAGTCCTGGGGCACGCCGTGGGCCTTGGCGTACATGGCCCCCAGATTCAACCGCGCGCCGGCATGTCCCTGTTCGGCGGCCTTCAAATACCAGACCAGCGCCTGTTTGTCATCCTTCTGCACACCCAGGCCGTGTTCGTACATGAAGCCCAGGTTGGATTGGGCGTTGGCGTTGCCCTGGTTGGCCGCCTTGCGATACCACTCCACCGCCAGGGTGTCGTCGTGGGGCACGCCGCGACCGATGGCGTACATCACCCCGAGGTTGAACTGGGCGCCGGCATGGCCCTGATCCGCCGAACGGTGGAACCAGTAAACGGTCTGGATCAGATCCTTGGGTACCCCTTCGCCGGTCGAATATTTGATCGCCAGGTTGAACTGCGCGCCGGCGTGACCCTGCCGGGCGGCGCGCTGGAACCAGAAGGCGGCCTGTTTGGCATCCGGTCCCAGCTCCGACCAGTTGTCGCAGGCGATGCCCATGTTGAACTGGGCGATCGGATCGCCTTGTCGAGCGGCCTTGAAAAACCAGGAGATGGCCTGACGGTCATCCTTGGGCACCCCGCGTCCGCTGGCGTACATGAAGCCGAGGTTGAGCTGGGCGCGGGCATTGCCCAGATTGGCGGCCTTTTGATACCAGTGCCGGGCCTGAAGGAAATCCCGAGGCACCCCCTGGCCGTTTTCGAACATCACCCCGAGGTTGAACTGCGCTTTGGCGTGCTCCTGGGCCGCGGCCCTGGTCCAGCAGGTGATGGCCTTGATGGGATCCGTGATGAGGTCGCCGCGTCCGGTGGCGTGCAGGATGCCGAGGTTGAAGAGCGCCTTGGGGTGGCCCTGATCCGCCGCCTTGCGAAACCAGGCCGCGGCCTGACGATCGTCCTTCGGGCCGCTCCGTCCCTGTTCGTGCATCACCCCCAGGTTGTATTGCGCCTTGGCATCTCCCTTGTCGGCGGCGCGCGCAAACCAGTAGAAGGCCTGGAGATCGTCCCGCGGACCGACGCGACCTTGCTCGAACAACAGGCCGAGATTGAACTGCGCGGCCAGATGGTCCTGTTCGGCGGCCAGCCGATACCAGTTGGCGGCCTGTTCGTCGTCACGGGGCAGACCGCCGCGACCGTGTTCGTACATCACCGCCAGGTTGTACTGGGCCAGGGCATCCCCCTGATCCGCCGCGCTGCTCCACCAGAAGACCGCGTGGTCGTCGTTGGCGGTCAATCCCCCGCGTCCGGATTCGTGCATCACGCCCAAATTATACTGGGCCTTGGCAAACCCCTGACCAGCGGCGCGCGTCCACCAGAAAACCGCCTGCTCCTCGTCGATTTCGACCCCGCGACCGGTGATGTACATGCCGCCCAGGCTGTATTGGGCCTCGGCGTTCTGCTGTTCGGCGGCCAGCCGATACCAGGCCACCGCCTGGTCGTCGCTTTGCGTCAGACCTCCCCGTCCCTGGGCGTAAAGAACCCCCAGATTGAACTGGGCGTCCGGAAACCCCTGGCCCGCGGCCAGTCGATACCAGTGGGCGGCCTGTTCATCATCCTTGGGCACGCCGCGTCCCCGTTCGAACAGGATGCCCAGATTGAACCGGGCGCGGGCGTAGCCCTGTTCGGCGGCCTTTTGCCACCAACCGGCGGCCTGTTCATCATCCTGTCTCAATCCGCCGCGTCCGGCCTCGAACATCACCCCCAGGTTGAATTGCGCCTTGGCATCCCCCAGATGGGCTCCCTGGCTCCACCAATAAACCGCCTGGGAGTCGTCGTGAGCCACGCCCCGTCCATCTTCGTACAGGATGCCCAGATTGACGCAGGCGCGCCCCTCGCCCCGTTCTGCGGCCTGACGCCACCAGAAGGCGGCCTGCTCGTCGTCCTTGGGGAGGCCGCGTCCTTTTTCGTACAGAATCCCCAGATTGAATTGCGCGCCAGGATTGCCCTGAGTGGCGGCCTGGCGATACCAGAAGGCGGCCTGGGCATCGTCCTTGGGCACCCCGACCCCTTCTTCGTACATCAGCCCCAGATTCAACTGCGCGCCGTCGTGACCCTGGGTGGCGGCCTGACGGTAGCAGTGGGCCGCCTGTTCGGCATCCCTGGGAACCCCTTGACCGTTTTCGTACAGAATGCCGAGATTGAACAAGGCATCCGCATGGCCCTGCCTGGCCGCCTTGCTCCACCAGTGGGCCGCCTTCTGGTCATCCTTGGGCAGATCCCCGCCATCGTGGGAGGTGAAGCCCAAGAAAAATTGCGCCTCGGCATCCCCCTGTTCGGCCAATTCGACCATTTTTCGGAAATCGTCCACAATGGCACCTGCTCGCGAGCGTTTACACAGACTTGAAACCAAAGATGGGGAAGCCGGCCCGTGTTCCGGTTGCCGGTCTCGTTAATCACCCGTTGCATCATACAGGCAAAAGTGCCGATAAACCAGGGGGGAGGGTATACGCTCGATCATGCCGAGCGGCGAAGAGATCGGGCGGGAATTGCACCGGAGCCGCAAAAGGAGGTACCATGCAACGGTTCATTCGCGTGGTCTTTTTGGGAGTTTGTCTGGATTGTCCATTTCGCCCCATCTGAATCTTTCGTCCGAGATCGAAGCAGATCTGCGCACGCTCGCCGAGCAGACCGCCGAACCCGAGCCGGCCTTGACCCGTTTGCGCGATCTGACCGCCTCCCTGGCCTCCGAGCGACCGGATCTTCTCGAGGTGCTGCGGGATCGTCTGACCGATCCGGTCTGGCGGCGACGCCTGATGACCGCCTGGGGAAACTCCCCCTATCTGGCCCATGTGCTCGCCAAGTGGCCGGAGTTTCTCGAGGATGCGTATCACCACGAGGATCCGGTGGCCTGGAATCGCGGTCTGGTGGAGGCGGTGCTGGCCACCGAGTCGCGCAACGAGGTGGCGCGGTTGTTACGGTATCACAAGCATCGCACCTTTCTGGGCATCGGTCTGCGCGATCTGACCAACGAGGCCCCCCTCACCGAGACCACCGGTGGTCTCTCCGCGCTCGCGGATGCCGCCCTGGAGGCCGGTTATCGCTGGTTGCGGCGCCATCTCTCCACCATCCACGGTCCGCCGATGGCCGATAACGACGAGGAGGGACGTCATCCCTCCCGATTCGTGATCCTGGGCATGGGCAAACTCGGGGCGCGCGAGTTGAATTTCTCCTCGGACATCGATCTGATCTATCTGTATGACGAGGATCGCGGCGGTTGCACCGGGAACAGACCGGTGTCGATCAAGGAGTTCTTCAACCGGCTGGGACGCGAACTGATTCGCCTGCTGGGCGAGGCCACCGCCGATGGCATGGTGTTTCGCATCGATTTGCGCTTGCGTCCCGAGGGGGAGAGCGGGGATCTTACCTTGTCTCGGCGTTCGGCGGAGATCTATTACGAATCCTGGGGGCGTACCTGGGAACGGGCGGCGATGATCAAGGCCCGTCCGGTGGCCGGTGATCTGGAGTTGGGCGAACAGTTCCTGGCCAATCTGGTGCCGTTCGTCTACCGGAGGTATCTGGATTTCGCGGCCCTGGAAGCCATCCGCGACATGAAAAGGCAGATCGACTCAAAGATCAGCGCCCGTCAGGATTACCATCGCAACGTCAAGCTCGGCTATGGCGGCATCCGCGAGATCGAGTTCTTCGTGCAGTGCCAGCAACTGATCCACGGCGGCAAGAACGTGAGCTTGAGGGTTCGGCCCACCGAAAAGGTTCTGGCCCGGCTGGTCGAGGCGAACTTGTTGACCCAACCGGTGGCCGATACCCTGGTGCACCATTACCGGTTCCTGCGTACCGTCGAGCACCGCTTGCAGATCGAACGGGAGCGGCAGATCCACTCCCTGCCCGAGGACGAGGCGGGCCATCTGGCGGTGGCCAAACGGATGGGCTTTGCCGATGCCGACACCTTTCGCTGTCGCTTCGCCGCGGTGGTCGAGACCGTGCATGGCATCTACGGCCAGCTTTTCCTGGAAGGCGAAAAGGTCGATGTGGTGCGTGCCACCCCCATGGCCGGGGCGCTGCTGGCGTACCATCCGGACGAGAATAGCGCCTTGCGCGCGGTCGCCGATGCCGGTTTCGAGAACCCCCGTCAGGCCCTCGACCTGATCGCCGTGCTGCGCGACGGCCCCAATCTCTCCCGTCTGCGCGAGGAGACGCGCCAGTGGTACGGTCGCCTGGCGGTCCCGTTCCTGAACGAAATCCTCGCCGCGCCGGACCAGGACATGGCCCTGCAACACGCCGAGGGGTTCATGCGTGGCCTGGGCCACCGGGTCAACTATCTGGCCATGCTGCGCGAGACCCCGCCGGTCTTGAAACTGCTTGTGCGCCTGTTCGGCACCTCGGCCTTGCTCTCCCGGTTCCTGATTCACCATCCCGAGCTTTTGGACAATCTGGTCACCACCGATTTTCTGGGCCATTTTCGCGGCAAGAGCGAAATGGCCCAGGATCTGGATCGGGCGCTGGCCAAGGCCGGAGATCCCGAGGCGGTGTTGTTGACCCTGCGTGAGTTCAAGAACGCCGAAACGTTGCGACTCGGCATTCGCGATCTCTCCGGCCTGGCCGAACCCGAAGAGGTGATGGCCGGTCTGTCGCAACTGGCGGATGTGATCCTGCAACGGGTGCTGGCCGATGCCATGCGCGAGTTGGTGGAGCGGCATGGCCTGCCGGTGTTCCTCGACGCGGAGGGCGGCAAACAGATCGCCCCGTTCGCCATCCTGGCCATGGGCAAGCTGGGTGGCAAGGAGTTGGGGTTTTCGTCGGATCTGGACCTGATTTTCATTCACGGCAGTCGCGGCGAGGGGCAGTTCACCGAAGATCCGAACCGTTCGATCCCCAACGCGCTGTTTTTCACCCGTTTGGGCCAACGGGTCATCACCGCCATCACCAGCATGACCCGCGCCGGCAAGCTCTACGAACTGGATATGCGGCTGCGTCCCTCGGGAAAATCGGGTCCGGTGGTCACCTCGCTGGAGGCCTTTCTGCACTACCAGACCCACGAGGCGTGGATCTGGGAACATCAGGCTCTCACCCGCGCCCGTCCGATCGCCGGAGATCCGGCCTTTCTCGATGAACTGCGCCAGGCCATTGCCTCGATCTTCACCCGTGGCCACGATGCGGAAAAGGTGCGTCAGGAGGTGGCCGACATGCGCCGACGCATCGCCCAGGAGAAAACCCCGCCGGAAGGGTGGATCGACATCAAGCAGAGCCGCGGCGGGATCGTGGATGTGGAGTTTCTGGTCCAGTATCTGACCCTGGCCCATGCCGCCGGCCATCCGACGATCCTCTCCTCGAATCTCCCCAACGCCCTGCGGGGGCTGCGCCGGGCCGGGATCCTCGAGCCGGATGAGGCGCGGGTTCTCGAGGAGGCTTACGGGCTCTATCGCTTCACCGAAAACCGTTTGCGTTTGTTGCACGACCGCGCCGAAAACCGCATCGGCCCGGACGAAAAGATCCGTACCCGTCTGGAGCGGCTCTGTCACGCCCTGGAAGAGCCGATCTTCCCGGCGTTGCAGACGCGGTTCGAACGGGTGGTGCCGATCTATGGGAAATATTTGGAGCCATGAACCTGGATGATCTCTTCGTGCCGGCGGATCCGGAGGGGATGGAGCGCGAGCGTCTCAAGGCCAAGGAGCTGAAACGTTCCGCCTGGTGGAAGAGTCAGATCGGACGCGGGGTGTGTCACTACTGTGGGACTCGGGTCCATCCGTCGGCGTTGACCATGGATCATGTGGTGCCGGTGATTCGTGGCGGGCGCAGCGCGCGGGACAATCTGGTGCCCGCCTGCCAAGAGTGCAACCGGGAAAAGCGTTGTCTCAGCAGTTCCCAGTGGCGGATTCGCGTGGAGGAGAAGCGGGCAGCGGGCGCGGTGGGGCGTTCTTGAACGCCCTCATGGCCTGTTGGCCCCTGGTGGGGTCCAAGGGTGGAGCGCTTGGAAAGTTTGCCTTCGCGGCATGGATCCATCCCAGCACGGGTCCCGCGTTCACCCGTCATCCGTCGGCTTTTCCTGGCACCACAGGGCAAACCAGATCGTGCCGAGCAGGCCGAACAGCGTGGCGCACCACAGATTGACCTCGGGTCCGAATTGCCACAGCAACGCCCCGCTCAAGGCGCCCAAAGAGACCACCAGGTCGCGGGCCAGATAATAGGCCCCGAAGGCGGCGGCGCGACGGGCTGGCGGGGCCAGATCCAGGATCAACGCCTTGCGCGCCGGCTCTCCGAACTCCTTCAACCCCCGGATCACGAAGGCGACCACCAGCCATTCAAACGAATCCGCGTGCAACAACACCAGGGGAAAGGCACTGAAAAACAGAAATGTGATCACCACGAACGGTTTCTTGCCGCTCCGGTCCGCCAGCCACGCCACCGGCAGATAGACCAGCACTGCGGTGACCATCTCGATCGAGGTCAGATAGCCGAATTGCGTGGCGGAAACCGGTTCGGCGATCACCTTCATGCACCAGACCACCACGAACGCATACGGGATCTGCTCGCAAAAGCGCACCAGGATGTCCGAGACCAGCAACTGCCGCATGTTCGGGGTGAGCAGGGCCAGAACCTTCGCCGGCGAGAAGGGGGGCGGGGTGCCCGGTTTGTCCTCCGGGATGAGTCGTTGCTGGGCGAACAGCCCGATCCCGGCCAGAACCAGCGCGATGCCAAAGGCGATCCGGATCCCCTCCACCTCGCCGAACCGATCCACGCACACCCCGCCGATCACCGGTCCCAACGCCATGGGGAGTCGCTTGACCAGCGAATGCATGGTCACCCCCATGGTCCGTTTGTTGGAAGGGAGCACCTGGGCGATCAACCCCATGCTGGCCGGCAAGGAGAGTGAACTCCAGGCCAGAAACAGCACCGCCCCCACCAGAACCGCCTCCCACCTCGGCACCAGGATCACGATCAGATAGCCGCACATCGCGGTCACATTGATGATCACCAGGCTTTTGCGGATTCCCAGATGTTCGGCCAGATAGCCCCCCGGCAGGGAATAAAGGGCGCTCAACAGGTTCTGCATCGCCCCCAGGGTGCCGATCACCCACACCCCGCCTCCCAATGCCATCAGATAGATCGGCAAGAACCGCTCGGCCAGCCGTTCTCCGAGCCCGACCAGCACCACAAGCAAAAGCAGGCCCACCGTCTCGCGCTTGAGCGCCAGAAAGGACCACAGCCGGTGGGTGTGCGAAGGGATGGGTTCCATGAGGGATCCTTGATCCAGGTCAGCTCAGCCGTTGCCCCTGGCCACATCCAGCGCGCACCAGGCATACAAGGCGTCGTACAGTTCGAACTGCCGGGCGATATTGAGCCGATCATCCGGATAACGCAAACCAAAACCCGTGGCAATCGCCTCCAGCCCCTGGGCCAGAGGATCCTTGTCGTAACGGTGCGTGTCCGCGCCGTTGACCACCCTGGCCAGGCGCAACAGCGGCTTGTCGGTCAATCCATAGGCCCGGATCAACACATCGAAGGTGCACAATTCGCCGTCGTGATCATAATCCGCGCCAGACGTGTCATAGGAGATGGCCCCTTCGCGCCGGGCCACCTCCAGAACCTGGCTTTTCGGCACAAACAGGAACTGGGCCTCGGAGTCGATGAATCGGGAGATCAGCCATGGACAGGCGACCCGGTCCACATGCACATGGGAGCGGGTGATCCATTTCATGACCGCCTCTCCGCGATACAGCCAAACCAGCTCAAGTGCTCTTGGGTCATCCGCCGCATCTCGGCGGTCACCATGTTGAAACGATACTCGATGTCATCCTGAAGATGGTGAAGATACTCGTGTGCTGCCTCCTCGCCGAGACGCTCGCGCCACATGTCGGCAAACTCCAACAACCGGCTCAAGTCGTGGCGTTCTGGTTTCTTGCCCGGTTCGTCGATCCATTCGTGGACCTCGCGGTACTCCCTGCCGGTTCGGGCAAGGCTGCGTTGGGTGTGAATTTCGATACTGGCCATGGTTCACCTGGAGACAAAGAGTTTGAATTCTAAGGAATCAAAAAGGTCTGCATCAGACCCAACACCATGCAGACGCCGATCACCCGCATGATATCCTGTTTGTAACGAAACAGCGCGACAAAGGCGGCCAGGATGATTCCCGCCTGCAATCCGGCGAAACCTCCCGAAAAGGGTGAGGCCTCCGTGGCGTGGGGCCAGAGCACATGCCAAGCGAAGAAGACCGCCAGATTGACCACCACGCCCACCACGGCGGCGGTGATGGCGGTCAGGGGCGCGGTGAATTTCATGTCCCCGTGGGTGGCCTCGATCAGCGGTCCGCCGGCCAGAATGAAGAGGTAGGAGGGGAGAAAGGTGAAGATCGTGGCCACGGTCGCGCCGGCGGCACCCGCCCAGAACAGCGCGTCCGGGCCGAACAGCGCCTTGGTCCAGCCTCCCACGAATCCCACGAAGGCCACCACCATGATCAACGGTCCCGGCGTGGTTTCGCCGAGGGCCAGTCCATCGACCATCTGCGCGCCGGTCAGCCAGCCGTAGGTCTCCACTCCGCCCTGATAGACATACGGCAGCACCGCATAGGCCCCGCCAAAGGTGACCAGCGCCGCCTTGGAAAAGAACATCCCCATGTCGTGCAGGGTCGGGTTGGTCAAAAGCAGCATGATCGCCCCCCAGACCGCGAGAAAGACCGCGATCATGAAGGCCAGTCGCGCCGGTTTGAAACGGACATGCTCCGGCGGCGGGGTGTCGTCGTCGATCAGGGCCGGGCCGTAGTTTTTATCGCCACCGCCATGACCGGCGCCGCCTTTGAACAGATCCGGCCTGATCCGTCCACCGATGGCGCCGAGCATGGCGGCACCCAGCACGATGAGCGGGAAGGACAGGTGAAACAGGAAGATCGCCACGAACGAGGCGAAAGCCAACCCCATGAGCAGACGGTTTTTCAAGGCGCGCGAACCGATGCGCCAGGCGGCGAACAGCACCACCGCCACCACGGCGGGCTTGATGCCGACAAAGATCCCCTGCACCCAACGTACCTCGCCAAAGGCGATGTAGATCCAGGTCAGGGCGATGAGGATCAACAGCGAGGGGAGAACGAACAGCGTTCCCGCCACGATACCGCCCCAGGTGCGATGCAGCAGCCAGCCGATGTAGATGGTCAATTGCTGGGCCTCGGGACCGGGCAGCAGCATGCAGTAGTTCAGGGCATGCAGAAAACGGTGTTCGGAGATCCAGCGCCGCTTTTCCACCAACTCCTGGTGCATGACCGAAATCTGTCCGGCAGGTCCGCCGAAACTGATGAATCCCAGTTTCAACCAATAGAAAAACGCCTCCCAAAAGGAGGGGTGTGGCGGGCGTTGGGACGCCGGTCGGTCGTCAACCATCGAAGAGTTCCTTGTCATGGGAAAAAGAGAGATAATAATCATCCAGAACGATGATGCAGGCCGCGAACATGGCATCGTCATCCCCCGCGCGATGCCGCATCCCCTTGAGAAGCGCCTCGAACCCCACCGCCTCGGGACTGCTTCCACCCAGATCCAGGGCGTGGATCATCCGACCGATGGCCATCAGCGCGGGATCCCCCTCCAGACCGAAAGCGGCCAGCAGCACCTCGAAGGTGACCCGATTGCCGACATGCGTGAACGTCGCGCCGTCGAAATCGAATCCCAGCGACTCTTCCGGAGGGACCGATCCAGGGTCCAGCCAGACAACGCGCGCTCGATGATCGATGAAACGCCGGATCAACCAGGCCGAGGCGAGCCGATCCACCCACGGATTGGCGCGGGTGACCCAGACCCTGCCCTGAAAATCGGCGGGATCGAGTCGCGGGATCGGGGCATGACAGGCCGTGGGTTCCGAGGGGTCGATCCGGCGCGCGATGAGCGCCTCGAGGGTGGTCAGGGCGTTCAACAGTCCGGTTTGTTGGTCGCCGGGAAAAAAATCGATCCTGGCAAGATCGTTGAAACGGCGTCTGAGCAGCCGCACCGACCGCTTCAGGGGGGTGATCTCCAGGGTATCGGGATCGATGCGGGCGATTTCGTCGGTTAAGGTCAGATAATCGGCCTGCCGGTCAAAGAGGGCGCGAAAGGTGAGGTTCTGCGCTTCGGAGCGGGTCACGATGCCGACCACCTCGGCCTGACCGCCCGCCTCCTGGATGCCGCGGGCGACCTCGATGAGGGGCCGTTCTCGCCCGTTGCCGGCGGGGAGAAGATAGACCCCATCGCGCAGCACCGCCCCACCCATGCTCTTCAACGCCCGCCACGCGCGCATCCGCTCCGTGGCATTGCGCGCCGGCAGACTGAACAGCAGGGCAAGATAGGGAACCGAATTTAAAGGCATGAGCGGACCTGTGATCAAGAATTAGATCTGTCGTGATTTCTACAATATTGTAGCGATCATTGCAAATTAAATTGCAACCTGCATGAAAAAGGCATGATGCCGTCATCTGATCGCGATGCCGATCTGCGCGGATTGCTCTTGCGTCACAAGGCTCGCGGTTCGGTCATGTTTCTCATTTCGCGTGCATCCATGGGATTTCTTGACGGAAGATAACGGAACGGAGACCTTTGGCAAGGAACTAAGGATGGAGCGGGTGGGGCATACCTGCTGGCACAATCTGGTCGGGGCAACCCTGAAAGAGTTGTTGGAAGTGGCGAGTGTTCAGGCAAGGACGCCTGGAAGGCGAGGTCGTCATGCTCATGCGTCTTTTGCGGCGTCGATTGGATTGTGTCTTGGCGTGGATCGAGGCAAAAATCGTCCGTGCCGATGCCTCTCTGGTGGAAGCTGGAGTCTGCGGATTCTGGATGCGCAGACCCTGGAGGAGATGTTCGCGGATTGATGTGGATTGAACGCGTTCCAGGGCGCTCCCGGAATGGACGCCTGGCTCAGCGCTGGGGCGGGACGCCGCGCGGGTCGCGACGGGGGGCGTGAAAATGGATGGAGGATCCGGAGAAGATCTCCGCGGCCTCCATCATCGTCTCCGACAGGGTGGGATGGGGATGGACGCAATGGGCGATCCGGTCGATCGTCAAGCCGTGCTCCATGGCCAGAATTCCTTCGGCGATCAACTCCCCGGCCCCCGGTCCGGTGATGCCCACACCGAGAATTCGTCCTGAATCCGGCTCCAGGATCCATTTGGTCACCCCTTCGGTGCGCTCCAGGGTGTGGGCGCGACCCGAGGCTGCCCAGGGAAAACGAACCGCCCGCACCGGGATCCCCTGTTCGCGGGCTGAGGTTTCGGTCAGACCCGCCCAGGCCACCTCCGGATCGGTATAGGTGACGCCCGGCAGAATCGGCAGGCGTTCCGGCGGGGGGGCACCACAAAGGGTGGCGATGGCGATCCGGGCCTGGGCCGAGGCGCGATGAGCCAGCATCGGTCCGCCGGTCACATCCCCGATGGCCAGAATGGTCGGTTCGGCGGTGCGCATGGCCCCATCCACCTGAATCGCGCCGCGTCCGTCCAGTGTCACTCCGGTCCTCTCCAGGCCGGGGATGTCGCTGGCCGGAGTTCGTCCGGTGGCGATCAGCATTTGTTCAACGTCATGCACGATCGGGTTGCCCGAGCCATCGGCCAGGGTCACCCGCACCCCTTCGGGGATGGATTCGACCCGCTCGAGACGCGCGTTTACGGTGAGCGATGCCAAGGTTTTACCCAGACGCGCGGCCAGGGGACGCACCAGATCGCGATCCGCACCGGGCAGGATCCCCGTTCCCGCCTCAACGACATGCACCTGCGTACCCAAGGCGGCATGGACCGTGCCCAACTCCAGACCGATGTTGCCGGCACCCACCACCAGCAGGGAGGCGGGGATTTTTTCGAGAGACAAGGCTGTCGTGGAGTCCATGACACCGGCAAGACTGGCATCGACACCTGGCAGCGTCGCGGGTCGAGATCCGGTCGCCAGGATGATGTGTCCGGCGCGGATTTGGATGGGCTCGGAATCGGGAGGATCGATGCGCAGGTGGTTGGGATCGATCAGGCTGGCCCGACCTCGAACCAGGGTCACGCCGCGCAGTTGGCACTGCTGGGCCAGCCCCGTGGTAAGGCGGGTGACGACCGCGTTTTTCCAGGCACGCAGCCGCTCCAGGTCGATCGTGGGGGCTGGGAAGTGGATCCCCATCCGGTCCGCCTCGCGGCTTTCGGTGATCACCCGTGCCGCATGCAGGAGCGCCTTGCTCGGAATGCAGCCGCGATGCAGACAGACCCCGCCGGGTGCGGCCTCGGGATCGATCAGCACGGTGGAAAACCCCTGTCCCGCAGCCAGAAACGCGGCGCTGTAGCCACCTGGCCCGGCGCCGATCACGGCGACTTGATATTCGCTCCGCACGGATGTGCTCCTGGATGGGGGTGGCGTGGGTTCAACCGTGACGTGTACGGATGGCATGGTCCAATCAACGTCTGAAATCGTCACCCCGTGCCCCGGACGAACGGCTCACAACCGATCCAGAACGTCTTGATTGATGCGGATGTTGGCCTTGATCCACAAGCCGTTCAGATAGGCGATGAGCTGCTCTTGTCCCAGCGACTCCTCAAGTTTGGCGAGCAGTTCATGTTCCGCCTCCTTGTCGGTTTCGGCGGGGGCGTCGATGATCTTCTCCAGCCGCGCCAGACTCAAACGACCCTCGTCGTCGATGATCTCCCCGAAATGGGGCTTGTCTGGATGGAGTTTGAAAACCGCCTCGCGAATCTTGGCGCCCGGTTCCTTCTCCTTGCCTTCACGCAGGAACGGGGCAGGGGTGGAAACCCGCAATTTGTCGTTCGCGGCAGCGATCTCCTGGATCGGTTTGCCCTCGCCCAGAGCCTTGAGGGCGTTCTGCATGAGTTTGGCGGCCTCCTCGCGTCCCTTCTCCGCCCGGAAAGCGCGGGTCACCTCCTCCTTGGCCTGCTCCAGACTCTTGGGCGCCGGCTCTTGACGATCGAGCACCTCGAGGGCCAGAAACTGATGGTTGGTCAACTCCAGCAACGGTGAAACGGACCCCTTGGCAGTCGAGAAGGCCACTTCCAGGAACTTGGGATCGTTCTCCACGCCGCCGCGACCCGGTTCGTCGCGGGCGAAAAAGTCGGTCTCCTTGTAGCGCAGATTGAGATCCTTGGCGATCGTTTGCAGATTGCCGGAGGCGGACAGTTGATCCTCGAAGGTGGCGGAACGGTCGTAGACCAGATCCTTGGCCTTGTTCTCCACGATGCGCCCGCGAACCTCCAGGGTCACCTTTTCCAACGGCTTGGTCTCTGGCGCGTTGATCTTCTCCACGCGAATCAGATGCACCCCGAATTTCGTGGTCACCGGCTCCGAGAGCTTGCCGACCTCGGCGGAAAAAACCACCTTGTCGAACTCGGGAACCATCATTCCCGGTCCGAACTCGCCCAGGTCGCCCCCCTGACCGGCGGAGGCGTCGTCGGACATCTCCTTGGCCACGGTTTCGAACGGTTCGCCGGCTTTGAGACGGTCGGAGGCCTTGCGGATTTTTTCGTGGGCTGCCGCGGCATCGGTCTTTTCGTCGATGCGGGCCAGGATGTGACGTGCCTGACGGGTTTCGCCCTTGCGATACTCCCGGATGTGCTCCTCGTAGAACTCCCGCATCTCCTCATCGGTGACCTTCACCGCGTCACGCACGCTGTCGTTGTTGAGCAGGGCGTAACGGAGCTTGACCTTGGCCCTGGTCATGAACTGCGCCTGATTTTTTTTCAGGAACTCCTCGAGTTCGGCATCCGCGGGTTTGATGGAATCTTCCAGCTCCTTGGGATCGAGTGTTACAATGTTGGCGACCCGTTTTTCGTTGTTGAGACGGTAAATGTCGTTCACCAGCGCCTTGGGCAGCACGGTGGGTTGGCTGACCGCGCGACGGATCTGATCCGAGACGATATCGGCCTGGAGTTGGGATTCGAACTCCTTCGGTGAGAGCCGGTTGTTGCGCAGAACCAATTCATAGCGGCTCTTGTCGAAACGGCCATCCACCTGGAAGGCGGGCGTGGAGTCGATGCGTTGGCGCAAGGTATTGGTGGAGACGGTCAGACGCAGATCATGACCGGCGTTGAGGATCAGGTGGCGGTTGATGAGGGAGTTGAGGGTCCGGTTCTTGAGTCCCAACATTTCGGCGGTTTTCTTGTCGATGGAGCCTCCGAACCGTTCGCGCAGGGTTTGGAACTCCTGTTCGTAGGCGGCGCTGAACTCCTGGATTCCGATCTTCCATCCATCGGCCTCCACCACCGGTTTCTGTCCTCGGCTGTTGACGTAGCTGTCCACGCCCCAGACCATGAAGCTCATGGCGAGCAGGATCAAAAGCAGGCGAATGATGAAGGATTTGGCGCCGCGGCGCATGGCGTTCAACATCTGGCAAAGGCTCCGGGTTTGACGGGCGATTCTGGTGTGCAAGGATGATCGATGCGCGCTGCTGGTCGATACAGACGCCTCGCGCGCAAGATTGCAAGTAAAGCGCTCCCTCATCGAGACCGCCGGATCCGATCATGGCATATTTTCGTTATGCGCGAAAGGGCGGTCAAACGCGCGTGCGCGACGGATGGTGCGGAGTTCGCCTGTTTGAGGAACGGGTTTTGCAACTCGGATCAATTCGAATGGACAATCGGATCATCAGAGCTTGAACGTGGAAAGGGTGGTACAGAGGGTGGCCAGCATCGGCGATGGACGGATGAACATCATTCGTGGACTGCATAACCTGCCAGAACGTTTTCGCGACGCGGTTGTGGCGATCGGTAATTTCGACGGCGTTCATCTGGGACATCAGGCGCTGTTCGCGCGACTGCGGGAGTTGGCCGCCGGTCATGACGGGGTGCCGATCATGGCCGTGACCTTCGAGCCCCACCCCTTGAGTCTGCTCGATCCCCGGCGCGCCCCTCCCCGGATCACCGGAATGCGCGGCAAGGCGCGCTGGATGGAAGAGGCCGGGCTGGACGCGATGTTCGTGTTGCACTTCAATCGCCGTCTGGCCGGAACCGAACCGGAAACGTTCGTGCGCGGGATCCTGGTCGAAGGGTTGGGGGTGCGCGAGGTGGTGGTGGGTGAGAATTTCCGCTTCGGGTCGCGGGGTGCCGGATCGTTTACGGATCTGCGGCGCATGGGGGATCAACTGGGATTCAGGGTTCAGGCTCATCCGCTGGTCTTCGTGGGGGATCAGCCGATCTCCTCGACCTGGGTGCGTCGCGAGGTGGAGTCCGGGGATTTCGGTATGGCGGCGCGTTTGCTCGATCGACCGTTCGAGGTGGAGGGGCGGGTGGTGTCGGGATTCCAACGCGGACGGGATCTGGGGTTTCCCACCGCCAATCTGGCGTTAAGCGGCATGTTGCATCCGCCGGTGGGGGTTTATGTGGCCAGGGCCTGCGCGGGGGGGTGTTGGATGCCGTCGGTGGTGAACATCGGTCGCAATCCCACCTTCGGGGATGCCGAAATCCATCTGGAGACCCATGTTCTGACCGACATCCCGCTCAATCTCTACCGTCAGGTGCTGCGGGTGCAGTTCGTGAAACGCCTGCGCGCCGAGATGCGCTTTCCCCACGTCTCCGCCCTGCGCGAGCAGATCGCCCGGGATGTAGCCTCAGCCCGGGATTTCTTCAGCAGCGGGGCGGGGTGAGGGCGTTGGTTTGGGATTGGACTGTCGATAAGCCGGAAATCCAATCCTTTGCGTTGGGACCCCTCCAGCAAGACAATCTTAACAATCTCCAGAATGCTTTTGAGAGATCAGGGGCGTCGGCAAACCTGCCACTGAGCGTAACAAGTTTCTGAAAGTTTGGAAACTTTCAGAAAGGTTGGTCTCCACGTCCATGAAAGGCGATATCTTGCTGGCCAGTTGAACCTTGAACTCACCCGTTTCACATCGCCCCCGACTGCATAATGTATCAGGATCCTGGTTCAAGGCGATACGCGCCAGCAACTCCCAGGTGCCACAGGCTGGATCGTCCTGAATATAGCCATCCACCAGGGATCTTCTAAGTTGCGCTTCCGGATAGGCGTTGAACAGAGCCTTCCGGTCCCCCAGATACCAGGCCTCGAGTTCTTCAATTGCCAAACAAATCAATACATTGACATGGTTTGGTTGTTGGATGGTCCTGGTTACAAGCGTTTCCAATTGTGTGCGGAAAACAACTTCATCCTTATCATCCAAATCCACCAATACGACTACGATCGAATCACGATCCAATGTCTTTGAATAAGCTCTCAATTTTGTGGGAAGCTGACCCAGCAAGGTGTTGTCCGTGATCTTTGGCTTGGCATCGGGATTTTCGGGTAATTTTCCGATTCCTTGATGTTTTCGGATGAACCACAGGTGAGGTTGGTCACGGGGACCAAGGATCGCCGGGAGAATGTTCCACAGGGTGGTTTTGTCCGAAACCCCTTCGACGAGAATTTCGAATTTCATCTCACACCGTCCCATCATCCATGTAGTCGCTGTACCACAAGTTGCCCAACGGGATGCCCTCATTGACCATGGCCATGATGGTGGCGTTGTCACTGGCGCGTGATATGGTAGCAAATCCATTCGCCTGTTTTTCCAGAATCCATGTCTCGGCGGGCGTCAGGGCATCCACAAAAAAAGGTTGATGGGTCGTGATGAAGAGTTGCGGTTTGTATTTTCTACCCGTGGCGTGAGAGCGAAACTCCCGCGCCAAGTCAGCGAGCAACTTGTGATGCAAACCGTTTTCCGGTTCTTCGATACAGATGAATGGCGGTGGTTCCGGGTCTTCAAGCAGCAGCATATAGGCGAATAGTTTCAATGTCCCGTCAGACATTTGTGGCGCGAAGAAGGGTGTGGTGAACCCTTTGTCGTGGAATTGCAGGTAGACGTTTCGGGTTACCGGGTCCACATAAGGTGTGATTCGCCCGATGCCGGGGATTTTTTGTCCGATGCGCTCCAGGATGTTTCTGAACCGCTCCTGATCCTGGGTGGCCATGTAGTGGACTACATTGGCAATGTTTTCCCCACGCAGGTTCAAATGCCTTTCTGGTCTGAATTTCGGGGTTTGGCGGGCAGCATCAGGGGTGAAATAGCTTAGATACCATCCCTTGATGAAATTACGGAATCTGGTAATGCGGGGGTGATCCTTGATATGCTCGGCCAGAGTGGTGATGGCCAATCGTCCAGGGTCGAGAGTCACCTCCATTTTATCCCTGGTTTCGGTATCGCCTTGAACGCTTCGCTGCCCGGCCCATGCCAGGCCCACCCCGAAGTTAAGTTCCAGAAAGGGATAAGGGCGGCCATAGGTCTCCCCTTGTCGTCGTTGCCGAAGTTTTTCAGAAGTGACACAGGCTCGTCCGCTCTTGAGGTCTCGACCAATGGAGACCTCGTAGGTGATCGGGCGTTCATTTTGCGCTTCCCGATAATAGATGACAAAATCGAGGGTTGCGTGTGGGTCGTTCTGAACATCGGCGGAGAGCAGTTTTTCCAACCCACCACGCCAACCTTCGTTGCAGGCGCTCTCTACATCCATCACCATGCAATCGGCCAGAAAGCCAAAGGCATCAAAAATTGTACTCTTGCCAGCTCCATTGCGACCGATTACGGACACCAAGGGGGTCAAGGGTTCGACATCACTAAAATTGGTGTCGGTTCCGATCCGCCCCATGGTGATATCCTTGAGGGCGCGGAAATTGCGAATTCGGAATCCTTCGATCATGGCCATGGGGTGAGTCCTATCCTGTCAGAGAGGTAACGCCAAGAAACAATACAAATTTTTAATAATGAACTATTTTGTGAATAAATTGCATCAAGTCAAGAAAAAAATTTATGGTTTTTTTGAGAAGAATCATTCTTTAATTTGCGAATGATTGCGATGCATACGAAAATCAAGTAATGTGCATAAAAAATAACGCTTTATTTTTTATGCACATTACTTTCTTTGTTTGTCAACGAACTGATCTTATAGGGCAAGTTCCTATGCCAGGCTTTTTTGCAGTTGCGCGGTCAGGCGTTTGGCCGAGACTGGCATCGCGGTGCCGAGTTCCTGGGCGAACAACGACACCCGCCACTCCTCGATCATCCAGCGCAACACGACCAACTCCGGATCGGTCAGCCCTTCCCGCGCGTGCCGCTCCGCCCGCTTGCGGTACTCCCGCCAGAAGGGGAGAATCTCGACGATGGCGCGTGAATCTTTCAATGGATCCCGCGCGCAGCGCTCCAGGCGGATCTGGATCGCCTTTAAATACGTCGGCAGACGTTCGAGCCAGGGGGAGGGCACGGTGATCAGGAAATCGGGTGGCAGAAGATGGGTCAACTGCTCCTGGATATCCGGTACCGCCTCCTTGAGCACCTGCGGGGGGGCCTGCTTGATCGCCTGACGCAGCGTGACGTACCCCTCGAGGATCCGTTGCGCCTGATTCATGCCGGCCTGGACCTCGGGGACCAACCGGGCGCGTCCGGATTGCAAACGCATCTGGAACTCGTCCGGATCGCGGATGATCGACCCTTCCGAGGGGAGGAAAAGGTCACGGATCGCCCGGTGGATGGCTTGATCGATCACCGTGACATGCGGACCGGGCTTGCCCATGGTCAGGGTGAGAAAGGCCATCGACGCCTCCCTGGAGAGCGGATGGTGACGCCGGATCCCCTGGAGCGCCGAAGCCAGATGGAGCATGAACAGCCGCGCCAGTCCGCCGCGCGTGGTCTGGATGGCCCGCATCGGGTCGTTCATCAAACGCAACGAGACCGAATCCCCATCGTCTTGCAACACCGGCGTGCCGTGCAGCCGGATGCCACCGGCATCGAGAATCACCTGCTCGGGAATCGGACCGAAATCCCAACGGATGATGCCGGTGCGCTCCCACTCCGCCTTGGGTTGCTTGACGAGTCGTTCGCGGGCATCCGCGCACAGCTCGCTTCTCAACGCCTCCAGATCCCGTCCGCGTCCGAGGATGCGGGTGCCCGATTCATCGACGATCAGGAAGTTCATGCGCAGGTGATCGGGCAGGGAGTCCTCCCGGAAGCTGTCCAGGGGGATGTCGAGGGGGGTTCTGGATTTCAATAATTGAATTAACGTAACCTTTAATGAAGAATTACCGTAACTCAAACGCCCCATGCACCACTCAACCGTCTGCGGCAACGGGACCAAGGGCTTGCGCAACCCCTTGGGCAAGGATTTAAGCAAAGCCAGAATCTTGTCCGGCAGCACCCCCGGCACCAGCCACTCGAAAGGCAGGGGGGAGAGGAGATTCAACAGAGAAAGCGGAATGCGCACGTTCACCCCGTCGTTGTGACCGCCGGGATCAAAGGTGTACTCCAACGGATACTCGCGCCCGTCGATGATCAAATGACCCGGAAAACGTTCCCCCTGGATCGATCCGTCGTCGCGACGCAGCACATGTTCGCGCTCGAAATGGAGAATCCGGGGGCTTTTCTTGCGTGCTTCGGCATACCATTCGTGAAAGCGGCGCGAGGCGTGCAACGAGGCTGGAATCCGTTCGTCGTAGAAGGCATACCGTTCCGGATCCGGGGTCAACAGATCCCGACGCCGGGTTTTGTGCTCCAGTTCCCGCACTTCGGCGATCAGCGCCTGATTGTGGACGAAAAAAGGGGCGCTCGAATTGAACTCTCCCTCGACCAGGGCCGACTGGATGAAGATCTGCCGCGCCTCGACCGGGTTGAGCGGCCCGAAATGGACCTTGCGATTGGCCAACAGCACCAGGCCGAACAGAGTCACCCGCTCCTGGGCCATCACCTGACCGAGCTGTTTCTCCCAGTGGGCGTTCAGATAGGCGCGCCGACACAACGGACCCGCCGCGGCCTCGATCCACTCCGGTTCCACCCGCGCACAGATGCGGGCGTAAAGACGGGTGGTCTCGACCAGTTCGGCGGCCACCACCCAGGTGGGCGCCTTGCGATGCAACGTCGAGCCGGGATGAATCCAGAAACGGCTGTCGCGGGCGCCGGCGAACTCCCGATGGTCCAGCTTGAAACCGATGTTGCCGAGCAGTCCCGGCAGCAGCGCCTGATGGATCTCCGCGTAGGTAGCCTCGGTCTCGTTGGGTTTGAGTCCCAGTTCCAGACACATCTCTTCAAGCTGGGTGTGGATCTCCAGCCACTCCCGCACACGGACACGAGATAAATAGTTTTCCTTCAAGAATCTTCGAAAACCATTATTGCTATGGTGGTCGAGACGACCCTGCCCGATGAAACGCCAGAGGTTCAGCAGCGCGGAAAAATCGGAGTTGGGATCCTTGTGACGGGCATGGGCCTGACGTGCCGCGTCGCGGCGTTCCAGAGGCTCCTCGCGGGGATCCGGAATGCAAAGCGCGGACACCAGTACCAGGATCTCCTTCAACCGTCCGCGCTTGCCCCCTTCCAGAAGGATCCGCCCCAAACCGGGCGGCACCGGCAGTTGGGCCAACTGCTTGCCGATGGCGGTGAGATGACCGTCGTCGTCCAGGGCTCCGATCTCTTCCAAAAAGCGCATCCCCTGACTGATCGACCGGTTCGGAGGTGGATCGACGAAGGGAAAGGCATCGATCTCGCCGATGCGCATCGCCTTCATTTGCAGGATCACCGCATCGAGCGGGGTGCGCAGGATCTCCGGATCGGTGAAATGGGGACGGGCGAGATAATCCTCCTCGGAATAGAGCCTGATGCAGATGCCGTCCGCGACCCGTCCGCAGCGTCCCTGACGTTGATCCGCCGAAGCGCGGGAGGTTTTTTCCACCGGAAGACGCTGGATGCGGCTTCGTTCGCTGATGCGGCTGATGCGCACCAGACCGGAGTCGATCACATAGCGCACGCCGGGTACGGTGATCGAGGTTTCGGCCACGTTGGTGGCCAGGATGATCCGGCGTTGCGAGCCGGCCTGGAAGATGCGCTGCTGATCCGCGCCCGGCAGGCGCGCGAACAGAGGCAGGATTTCGGTGCCCAGGGGAAGCGTTTTGTCCAGCACCTCGCCGATCTCGCGAATCTGCTGCTCGCCGGGCAGAAACACCAGAATATCCCCGTGCATACCGGGTCGTGACAGCTCGGCCACCGCCGCCAGGATCGCCTGTTCCAGGCTCTGCTCCTCGGCATCTTCCAGATCGTTTTCTTCGTCGGCTTCCACCACGCGAGGCCGATAGCGGGTTTCGACCGGATAGGTGCGCCCCGATACGTCGATGATTGGCGCATCCCCGAAATGGCGCGAAAATTTCTCCGCGTCCAGGGTGGCGGAGCTGATGATCAGCTTGAATTCCGGACGTTTGGGCAGGATCTGTTTCAACAGGCCCAACAAGAAGTCGATGTTGAGACTCCGTTCGTGGGCCTCGTCCACGATGATCGCCTCGTAGCGGCTGAGCAGACGATCCCCCTGGATCTCGGCGAGCAGAATCCCGTCGGTCATGATCTTGACCAGGGTATCCGGATTGGTGTGATCGTTGAAACGCACCTTGTGGCCGATCAGCCGATCCGGATCGTTGAGATCCTGACGCAGAAACTCCGCGATCGAGCGGGCCGCGATGCGACGCGGTTGGGTGACTCCGATCATGCCGGCGCTTCCCAGTCCCATCGCCAGACAGATCTTCGGCAGTTGGGTGGTCTTGCCCGACCCGGTGGCGCCACGGACGATGGTCACCGGATGTTTGCCGAGCGCGGCCAGGATGTCGTCGCGCCGGACGGTGATCGGCAACTCCTCGGGAAAGTTCAATGCCGGAATCGAGGCCCGTCGGCGCGCAAACACCTCCCGCGAACGTTTGAGCCGTTCGCGCAGCTCTTCCAGCCGCCTGGGATCCGGGCATGCCCCCTCCCGCGCCTGGCGGGAAAGCTCTCCATGCAGCTTGCGCAACGGGTGGCGGTCACGGATCAGGCAGTGCCGCAACGAACCAAGGTGGGGCAGGGAGTCGTCAGAGATGGAGGATCCGACCGGCGTACTCCGGGCTGGCTGTCCGTTCGGTCCGGGCGGCGCGTTCCGGGCTTGCTCCAGGTCCGATGCGAGCGGTGGATCGGCGCTCGGGGAGACGGCAGACTCAAGAGGAGAGGCAAGCCTTCGGGGAGGGTGTCGTTCCGGTTGATGATCGGGCATGGCTGGCCTTCAAGCGCGTCTGCGGGGATCGTCGAGACGCACGCTGTGCTCCTCGCCCAGGTGGCTGCCGGATTGCATCCGCGGAGGGGATGGTTGAAGCGTTTCACGAGACACCATGGTTCATCCTTATTCGATGACAAGATCAAGGAGGGCCTCCTTGATGATGGAGATCACGGCGGCCATGCCGGCCTGATCGACCGGCGGCCAGGAGCGAAGGATCAGGACCCCACCGGCTGCCGCCGCCAGCAGCAGGACCGCGACACGGGTGCGTCCCGCGTCGAGCCAGCGTTCGAACGGACCGGCGCTCCAGAGCCCGAGGAGCACCGCGGGCATCAACTCCAGCCCCCGGATCGATTTCGCCATGTCCAGTTGCACGGAGTGGGGCAACACAAACAACGAGATCGTGCCAATCACCAGGAAATAGAGGGCCAGGGTCGCACGAAACCGGTTGCCGGGCAGGGCTTGCAGGGCCAGCACCACCGGTGGCCCTCCCATGGTGGTGGTGATGTTCATGAGGCCCGAAAAGAAGCCGGCGCCGATCAACACTCCGGCGGTGGCGTGTTTGGCGCCATGCAGGCGCGACATCCCCACCGCCGAGAGTACCAGCACACCGAACAGCATGTCCGCCTGACGAGGGGTCAACCAGTCGTAGGAGAGGACACCCAGCCACAGGCCCGGCAGGGATCCCATCACCATCCATGCCAGGGGGCCTTTTTCCGCCGCCTTCAACCCCCGCGCGCCCATGGCCACATTGAGCAGCATGCCGGCCACCATCAGCGGACCGGGGAGCAGATCGGGATCGATCAGCTTGAGCAGCGGCGCGGAGATCAACGCGAACCCGAACCCCAGGGAGGCCTGGACCACCGTGCCAAGATAGACCAGGAGCAGATCCAGGGCAAATGTCGGACTGATGGCGGGGAGCCATTCGGGCAGATGTGAGGCGATGTCGATGGTGGTCTCCTGGAATGGTCGAGAGCGGGCATCGATCCCATGGGGCTCTCCTGCCAAGATGCCAGGTTGCCGTGGAACTCCCGAAGGGGGGCCACGGTCGGGGAGAGGGGGAATCGAACCCGCATCTTCCCCGGCTCACCTCAAGGGAGGTCCACGGTCGGGGGGAGGGAGGCTATCCTTTCATGACGACCGACCCACCAAGAATGGGAGGTCCACGGTTGGGGGGAGGGAGGCTCCCCCCGTCATGCACATGTGAAACCACGTCTATTTTGAAAGGCGTCGTTTCCCGCAATGTTGCGCTGCGGCGCCTTTTTCGCAAAAAACGCGAAAAAGGCTTCTTTGAGAAAAGCGCGCTCAAGTCGAAAGCTAAAGCCCCAAGGGCTTTGTCCTTGGATCCCACCAGGGGGATAATCTCCCTGGACCCCTGATCAGGGAACGACGCATCCCGTGATGGGTACGGTTTACAACAGCACTTTTTCCAGTCCACCGCGACGCATGCGTTCCAAAAAGGCCGTCCGCCACCCGGGTCCGAGCAGGGAACGGGTCAACTCCACCACCAGGTAGTCGGCGCTGGTGTTTTCCAGTCGGGACAATCCCTGGAAACACGAGGGGCAGGAGGTTAGGATGCGGGCCGTTTCGCCGGGTTCGCGGTTGCGGTTGACCTCCTCGTCCTTGCGGAAGCGCACCTGGGCGGCGATGTCCGGACGGGAGACCGAAAAGGTGCCGGCCTCGCCGCAACAGCGGTCCGCCAGCACCGCCGGACGTCCCAGCAGCCTGGAGGCGACCATCAGCGGCGGATGGACCTTCATCGGCGAGTGGCAGGGGTCGTGGAACAGGATCGGTTCGCGGGAGCGCGAATGGATTCCGACCCCTTTCTCCATCAAGAATTCATGCACATCCAGCAACCTGGAGCCGGGAAAGATGGTCTCGAAGTGGTACTTTTCCAACTGGTCCATGCAGGTGCCGCAAGAGACGATGACGGTCTTGATCTCCAGGTGGCTCAAGGCATGGGCCACCCGGTGGAACAGCACCCGGTTGCGCATGGTGATCTGGCGTCCCAGGGTTTCCAATCCCGAGGCGCTCTGGGGAAACCCGCAGCAGATCGCGCCGGGCGGCAGCACCACCTGGGCGCCGATGTGGACCATCATGGCGATCGAGGCCAGGGCCACGTCGGAAAAGAGTCGTTCGCAGCCGCAACCCGGAAAATAGAAGACGCTTTCGAATTTGGGTTCCGAGCGATCGGCATCCCGCAGCACCGGGATCACCGAAGGATCTTCGATATCCAGATAGCCGCGCGCCGAGCGACTCGGCAGACCGACGGGCAGGGGACGCTCCAGCAGGGGAACGAACTGTTCCACCAGATTGGGGGCGCGTCCGGCGGCGGCCTTGGGCGGTTCGTCGCCGTGCCGGTGCGGACGGGTGAGTTGCTTCCACAGGCGATGGGCCAAGCGCTGTCCCGCGTAACCGCCGAGAATGAAGAACTGGCGGGCCAGACGGATCAGGCGCGGGTCGGTGGCGGTGAGAAAACCGAGGGCCAGGCGGTGGCCGATGCGTCCGGAGCGGCGCGCGCGACTCTTGAGCATCTCGCGCATGCGCATGGTGACCGCAGCGAAGTCGATGTTCACCGGGCACGGGGTGGCGCAGCGCCGGCAGACCGCGCAGTGGTCGGCCAGATCGGTCAGGGCGTTGAAGTGGCTCAGGGAGACTTTGCGCCGCGCCTGCTCCTCATACAAGAACGCCTCGATGATCAGGCCCGTGGCCAGGATCTTGTCGCGCGGGGAGTAGAAGAGATTGGCGCGCGGCACATGGGTGGAACAGACTTTCTTGCATTTGCCGCAGCGCAGACAGTTGCGCACGTCGTCATTCAGATCGCCCATGGCGGTCTCGCGCAGGATGATCGCCTCCTGCTGCACCAGGCGCAACGACGGGGTGTAGGCGCGCTCCAGACCCGAGCCGGGCATCAGCTTGCCCGGATTGAAGCGTCCTTCCGGATCGACCGTCATTTTGTAATCGACGAAGGCGTCGATGATCTCGGGATCCAGATAGCGGAATTTGGTGAGCCCGATGCCGTGTTCGCCGGAGACCCGTCCATCCAGGGAGACGGCCAGCTCCATGATCCGATCCACGATCCGTTCCGCCTCCTGGAGCATCTCGTAGTCGTTGGAGTTGACCGGGATGTTGGTGTGGACGTTGCCATCGCCGGCATGCATGTGCAGGGCCACGAACAGCCGTCGGGAGCGCTCCGCCCCATGCAGCGCGTCGATCTCCCGGCGCGCGGCGTCCCACAGTTCGCCGGCGAAGGCGTTGTGGAGTGGACGCAGCACCTCCTGACGCAGGGAGATACGCATTTCGCGGCGCAACAGCAGATCGATCAACCGGATGTCGGCACGGGCCTGGGCCGGGGAGTCGAGCAGATCGGGATGATCCGTGGCCCAGGCATCGAGGGCGGCGAAAATCCTCTGCCACCGCTGGCGCACCCTGGCCAACAGGGCCAATCCCGCCTCGCGCTTGGCGGCCACCGAAGTCAGGCTTTCGTCGCTGTTCGGATAGCCGGCGGGCAGAGAGAGCGCCAACCCCTCTCCGTCCAGAAACCGCTCCATGACCACCAGGGTTTGGATCTTGTTCTTGAGCGACTGCTCGATGTTGATCCGTTCGATGCCGGTGTTGTATTCGGCCAGCCGCTCCAGGGGGATGACCACGTCCTCGTTGATCTTGAAGGCGTTGGTGTGGGCGGCGATCGCGGCGGTGCGGGAGCGGTCCGCCCAGTAGCGGGCCCGCTCCTCCTCGCTGACCGCGATGAACCCCTCGCCATCCCGCGCCTGCGCCAGTTCGGTGACATGCAGGGCCGCCTCGCGTACCCGGTTTTCGTCATCGCCGATGATGTCGGCCAGAATGGCCATTTTCGGGTGTTCGCCGCGCGAGGCCTTGACGTTGTAGCCCACCGCGCGCAGATAGCGCTCGTCCAGGTGTTCCAGACCCGCGCAGGCCACGCCCGGAGTCTCTTCCAGGTAGCGTTTGGTCTCGACGATGGCCGGCACGGCTTGCGCCAGATCCGCGCCGAAGAACTCCAGACAGACGGTGCGGGTGAATTTTGGCTTGGGATAGAGCACGAACACGGCGCTGGTGATCAGACCGTCGCACCCCTCTTTCTGGATGCCGGGCAGTCCCATGAGGGCCTTGTTGGTGACATCCTTGCCCAGTCCGGGCTTGCGGAACTGTTCCGAGGGGATGGTCAGGGTGACCGGTTCGCCCACGGGGATCTGGCCGTCGCCGCCGAAGCGGGTGACGCGGAAATGGGCCTCGGGCAGGGCATGGATCTTGCCCAGGTTGTGATCGAGTCGTTCCACCTCCATCCAGCCGCCATCCGGGGTGGCCATGCGCCAGGAGAGGAGGTTGTCCAGGGTGGTGCCCCACAGCACCGCCTTCTTGCCGCCGGCGTTCATGGCGATGTTGCCGCCGATGGTCGAGGCGTTTTTGGAGGTGGGATCGACCGCGAAGATCCAGCCGGACCTGGCGGCGGTCTCTTCCACCCGCGCGGTGATCGCGCCGGCGCCCACCCGGATCGTGGGTACGGAATCGATGGCCGTGGAACTCCCGTCGGGGAGGTCCGCAGTCGGGGAGTGCGGGGGTTCTCCCCCTTTCATGCACGTCAGGCCCGGCGGCACGATCCGTTCGATGGGGGCGATGAAATCGATTTTTTCGGTATTGATGATCACCGTGTCGGGATGAAGGGGCACGCCGGAGCCGGTATAGCCGGTCCCGCCGCCGCGCGGAATGACCGGAAGACCCAGTTCGCCGCACACCGCCACCAACGCCGCCACCTCCTCCTCGCGGTCCGGTTTCAACACGCAAGCCGGACACTCGACGCGCCAGTCGGTGGCATCGGTGATGTGGGCCACCCGCCCCATGGGGGTGAAGTCGATGTTTTCCGCACGGGTGACGCGCGCGAAGGCGTGTCGGGCCCGCTTGCGCAGCGATTCGCGTTGCGGAAACCACGCCCCAAAGGCCTTGACCGCCTCCCGCAGGTTTTCGATCAGTTCGAACACCTCGGCATTGCCCTTGGCACGATCCACGATCAACTGGATGCGCTGACCGATGTTCTCCAGAAGGGCATCAAGGCGTCGGGGGTGTTCGAGCAGATCCTCCTGCAGGTAGGGGTTGCGGGAGATCACCCAGAGATCGCCGAGAATCTCGAAGAGCACCCGGGCCGAACGTCCGGTCTCCCGTTTTCCGCGCAGGCTCTCCAGATACTCCCAGGCCCGCTGACCGAGAAAACGGAGCACGACCTCCCGATCGGAAAACGAGGTGTAGTTGAAGGGAATTTCCCGATTTTTCGCGCTTTGGGTCACCTTGAGGCTTCCTGATTCACATCGGGACGGATCCCGACGGGGGTTGGTGTGGCACACCCGATGCAGGCGCCACGCGGGGGGGAGCGATGGGGAACTCCCCCCATCCGGCCCGTTACTCCTTCCACTTGATGCTGCACCCCATGGCGGCATTTTGCGGTTCCGGGACCGCCCGATCCTCGAGCAGCGCCAGAATCGCCTCCTTCATCTCCTCGCGGCGCACCGCCGCCGGATTGCGCGGACTGTCGTCCAGTCGACCGCGATAGCGCAGCGTGCGCGCCCGATCGTAGACGAAAAAGTCCGGGGTGCAGACCGCGCCGTAATCCCGGGCGGTCCGCTGGTTCCCGTCGTACAGATAATCGAAGGAATAGCCTTTTTTGTTGGCCCGAAGGCGCATGTTTTCGAAGCTGTCTTCCGGATAGCTGGTCGGATCGTTGCTGCTGATGCCGACAAACGCCACCCCTCTGGGTTGCAGTTCCCGCGCCAGGACGATCAGACGCTCCTCGATCGCCTGCACATACGGGCAGTGGTTGCAGATGAACATCACCACCAGCACCGGACTCGACTGGTAACTCTCCAGGGTGTGCGTCTTGCCATCCACGCCGGGCAAGGCAAACTCCGGGGCGAACGCGCCCAGTTCTCCGGGGGGTGAGTGCAACAGAACCATGCGGGGATCTCCTCTTAATGGCCGTGACCGATCTGTGGAAAAATGCAAATCGGTGGGATCGATGCAATTTTCATGCACGATCCTCGGGAAAGGCCACCACTTCGGCCAGTCGCACCGCGCCCATGGCCAGCATCACCAGTCGATCCACCCCCAACGCCGCACCCGCCGTCTTGGGCATCCCGACTCGCAAGGCGTCAAGAAAGTTCCCATCAATCGGCAATTTCGATTTTCCGGCCTCGGTTCGTTTGGCGTTGGCCTCCAGCAGACGCGCCTCCTGTTGGTCCGGATCGGTCAATTCCTGGTAGCCGTTGACCAGTTCCACCCCGCGCGCATACAACTCGAAACGGAGCGCGGTGGCCGGCGGGCCGGAATCGATGATCGCCATGGCCGCCCGCTCCGCCGGGAATCGGGTCAGCACCACCACGCCGTCCAGGGCGGCGAAGGCCGGTTCCACCCGTTCGGTCAGCAGCAGATCCAGAAGTTCCAGACGCTCCAGCCCCTCGGGGAGCGGGCCGGGAAGGGCGTTGCGGAGCGTGGCCCAATCGTCCGCGAAGGGGTCGATGCCGGCGAATCGGGTGAACGCCTCGGCAAAGGTGAATTCGTGACGCCCGGTCGTTCCCAGCGCTTCGAGCACCAGCGCCACGCTCTCATCGATGAGTTCGCGCCAGCTCCAGCCGGGACGATACCACTCCAGCATGGTGAACTCGGGATTGTGCAGAGGTCCGGACTCCCCGGCGCGAAACGCGCGGGTGATCTGATAGATCGGACCTGATCCCGCCACCACCAGCCGTTTCATCGCCGTCTCCGGCGAGGTGGAGAGATAGCCCATCTCGCAGCCGATCGGATCCAGCGACGCGTCGGGGGCCGTGAAACGGCTCAAGATCGGGGTTTCGACCTCCAACACGCCACGGGCGAAGAAGAACTCCCGGATCTGTCGCAACACCCGCGCCCGCGCGGCCCAACCGTCCGGAGAGGCCGCGGGTCGCCAGATTTCCGGATCAATCCTTGGCACGTTCGACGTATTGGCCGGTACGGGTATCGACACGGATTCGCTCGCCCTCGTTGATGAACAGCGGCACCTTGACCTCGGCGCCGGTCTCCAGGGTGGCCGGTTTGGTGGCCCCGGAGACCGTATCGCCCTTGATGCCCGGATCGCATTTGGTGATGGTGAGGATGACGAAGGAGGGGGGCATCACCGCGATGGCGCGATTCTTCCAAAGCGTCACCAGATAGGTCTCCTGCTCCTTGAGCCAGAAGCGGGTTTCACCAACCTGGGTTTCGTCGAGGGCGGACTGTTCGTAGCTGGCCGGATCCATGAAATGCCAGTACTCTCCGTCGTTGTACAGAAACTGCATGTCCCGATCGACGACATCGGCCTTGATGACGTTTTCGCTCGACTTGAAGGTGCGCTCGATCACCCGGCCATCGATCAGGTTCTTGATCTTGATCTTGGTGAAGGCCTGGCCCTTGCCCGGCTTGACGAACTGGGCATCGACGATGATCCATGGCAACTCGTCGATCTCGACGCGGGTGCCCTGGCGCAGTTGGTTGTGGTTGAGCATGTCACTCATGATGAATACGATTTCCTTGGCAATGGGTTCACGAAAGGTCCAACGATGACATCCGCTCCCCAGTATACCGCAACCGAGGCCGCAGATCACCCCGCCATGAATCATTCGGTCGAAATCCCGACAAATTTCCCCGCCGGAGCCAGAAAGGCGGCAGAGACGTTCCCGTTTCTGGTGCCGCCGGCCCTGGCCGCGCGACTGATGGCCGAGCGGGGCGAGGGCCCTTTGTCGCGGCAGTTCCTCCCCACCGTCGAGGAGTTGCAGGAGGTTCCGGGATACACCACCGATCCGTTGAACGAATCCTGCACGCAAAAAATCCCTGGACTGATCGCCAAATATCCGGGACGCGTGCTGCTTAAGGTGACCACGGGATGCGCTGTGCATTGTCGTTTCTGTTTCCGGCGTCATGACCGCGCCACGCCGTCTCCCATGCACCCGCGAGCGTTTCAACCCGCCCTGGAGGCGATCGCGGCGGATTCGTCCCTCCGCGAGGTGATCCTTTCGGGCGGCGATCCGCTCACTCTGTCGGATCGTCGCCTGGAACGCCTCGCGGCACGCCTGGCCGACATCCCGCATCTCAAACGGTTGCGCATCCATACCCGCGTGCCGGTTTTTCTCCCCAAACGAATCACCCCGCGATTGATCCGGATCCTCACCGGCAGTCGCCTGACCCCCATCGTGGTGGTGCATGTCAACCACGCCGACGAACTCGACGCGCCGGCGCGGGCAGGCCTGGCCAGGATGGTGGATGCGGGCATTCCGCTTCTGAATCAATCGGTCCTGTTGAAAGGGATCAACGACGACGGGGAGAGCCTGGCCGCCTTGTGCGAGGCGCTGATCGATGCGCGGGTCATGCCGTATTACCTGCATCTGCTCGACGCGGTGGCCGGCGCGGCCCATTTCGAGGTTCCCGAAGCCCGCGGACGGGAGTTGATGACCGCCCTGCGCGCGCGTCTTCCGGGCTATGCCGTCCCGCGGTTGGTGCGGGAGGTGGTGGGACTGAGTTCAAAACAAGAAATCTTATACATCTGATGTTTCCGTCTCCACCGAAACGGTTGCGCATGATCCGACATTGTTTTCCGTGTCGGTCGTCGCGCCCGCCTCTTGCGAGGCCTCCTTGCGGCGTCGGGTGCGGGCCCGTTGACGGTTGCGCAACCTGCGCACCTGGTTGCGCAAGGCATACAGGGTGTGGATCATTTTATCCAACTCCCCTTCCACAAAGCCCAGTTGCGTGCTGGTCCCCCCGGTGATCGCCCCCTCCTCGGAGTCCGCCTCGATCCCCTTGTCCTGAAAAGGCAGCATTTCGCCAACACCGGTCTCCAGCCACACCGGATTGACCCGACAGGCCATGGCAATCGCCACCGTTTTGCGAGAACTGCCGAACTGCCCGGACTCGAGTTTGTGGATCGCGGCCTGACTGACGCCCACCTGTCCCGCCAACTCCTGCTGGGTCAGATCGGCATGCAGACGGGCCGACTTGAATCGTTGGGCAAAAGAGGGATTTTTGGATTCGTTGCTGTGATTCATGCTGACTCCATACCGGCGCATCGTTTTGATAAAGATTCTGTTCATGATAACATCATACAACTTGCTGAATCAACAGTTCTCGTGTATATTGACACGAAGTAATAATTTTTGCGGTCTGTGGCCACAATAATTCCGAACAATACGAAAAATGATGCAAAAATCCACAAGCATGATTAGCTTGCGATTGCGGGCGATCCGACGGGAACTCGACTTGACCCAACAGGAGCTTTCCGAACGGATCGGCGTGAGTCGCGCCTACATTGCGGATGTCGAGGCGGGACGCAAGGAACCGTCGCGCAATTTCATCGTCAAGTTGACCGATCAGGTACACATCTCCGGCGATTGGTTGCTCTCCGGCAGCGGAGAGATGTTTCTGGAAGGGACCAAGGGGACGGTCCGCGACCGACTGGTGCGCATGCTGGCCACCACCGAGCGGGATGTGGAGGGGTGGTTGAACGGGTTGGGCGTGACCAATCGGAGTTCCGCCGCGCTGGAGGTGAATGGCGGAATCTGGAATCAGGCGTTCCTGAACCGGGTGAGTCGTCTGGAAGGGGTGCGCGGCGAATGGTTGCTGCATGGGGATGGCTCGCCGTTTCCGGGTGGTCGCATGCGCGGGGACGAAGAGGCGGTGCAACGTTTGCGCGAGTTGTTGTCCCTGGAGGAGCGCGGCTGGCATCTCTATCTGGTGACCGATCGGGAGTTGTTCTGCGTGGTGCTGGTCGCGCCGGCCTGGAGTGAACAACCGAACGGTCAGACGGATGAGTACACGCTGATGGAGGTGATCGGCGGCGCGGTGGGACGGCGCACCTTGAGCGCGGTGCGGGCGCTGCTCGGCACGTTGGCGATCTATGTGCTGGTGGTGACCTCCGAGAATCTGCGCCGATTGGTGAACGGCTGGCTTGGGGTTCGGGAGTTCATGGGTTCGGGACGGATCACGGGGATCATCGATGGGGCGATCCGCGTCGAACGGGAGACCCAGGTAGGGGAGTATATCCCCGAACCCCTGGCTCAGATCGACGCGGATCTGCTGGAGAGCGCCTGCAAGTCTGCAGGCGAGGAGCAGCGCGCCGCCCGGATTCTCTACTGGCTGGCCACCTGGTTGCCAAATGCGGGTCATGACGAACGGATTTTTCTGGAAGGTCTGCTGCGCCGCAACTTCCCGGAGTTCGGGGAGCAGAGCTGGGAAAACGGGGGGTGAGGCCACACGCCGACCGCGCCTCGGCATGACTCGCGAGAGATCGACCAGGCCCATTCCGCGAGCGACGACCTTGGGTCGTTGATGTTGGTCTGCACGTTTTTCACCCGCCGGAGATCCCTGGCACCTCGATCGACTCTTTATGGCACGGGTCAAATCGGATAGAATGGGGGGTTGTCGTTGTGGAGGGGAAAGAATCCCCTCACCCCCGACCGTGCCCCTCTGACGGGAATTCCACGGAAAAACGGGGTTGCTTCGTTCCCTTGTGTTTCGTCCCGTCAGCGAGGATCACGCGGTTCATGAGCGCCATTTCCCATGAGGTCGGCAGACGCCGCACCTTTGCCATCATCTCCCACCCGGACGCGGGCAAGACCACCCTCACCGAAAAGCTCCTCCTGTTCGGAGGCGCCATCCAGGAGGCCGGACGGGTGCGGGCGCGCGGCGAACAACGCCGGGCCCGCTCCGACTGGATGAAGGTGGAACGCGAACGGGGCATTTCGGTCACCGCCTCGGTGATGACCTTCGAGTTCGACGGTCACGTCATCAACCTGTTGGATACGCCGGGGCACGCCGACTTCTCCGAAGACACCTTCCGCACCCTGACCGCCGTCGATTCGGCGGTGATGGTGTTGGACGCGGCCAAGGGGATCGAGACGCAAACCTTGAAACTCTTCGAGGTGTGCCGTCTGCGCAACGTGCCCATCATCACCTTCATCAACAAGATGGACCGGGATGGTCTGGATCCCTTCACCCTGATGGACCAGATCGCCGATCAACTGGCCCTGGAGGTGACGCCGCTCAACTGGCCGGTGGGGATGGGCGGGGAGTTTCAGGGGTGCTATGACCTGCTGAAACCACGTCTGTCCTGCATGGAACGGGTCCGCCCGGAACAGGTTCCCCCGGAGGGGTTGCCCCTTTCCGGCGTGGACGATGCCCAGCTCGACGGACTGCTCTCGCCGCGTTTTCTCAACCCGCTGCGCGAAGAGGTGGAGATGGCCCACGGCCTCTGCCCGACCTTCGATCTGGAGAGCTATCGCGAGGGCCATTTGACCCCGGTCTTCTTTGGCAGCGCCATGTACGATTTCGGCGTGCGCGAGCTGTTGCGCGCCCTGCTCGATCTGGCCCCCGCGCCACGCCCCCAGCAGGCGGAACAACGCCTGGTGGAGCCGGACGAGGAGAAGGTCTCCGGCTTTGTGTTCAAGATCCAGGCGAACATGGATCCCAACCATCGCGACCGCATCGCCTTTTTCCGGCTGGTCTCGGGCCAGTTCCGACGCGGCATGAAACTCAAACACGCGGTGACCGGCAAGATTCTTTCGGTCCACAATCCGTTGCTGTTCATGGCCCGCGAACGGGATCTGGCCGAGGAGGCCTGGGCCGGCGACGTGATCGGCATCCCCAATCACGGGGTGTTGCGCATCGGCGACACCTTGACCGAGGGGGAGAGCCTGAAATTCACCGGGGTGCCGAGTTTCGCGCCGGAGATTCTGCGTCGCGTCCGGCCCGAGGATCCGATGCGGGTCAAACATCTGGAGAACGCCCTGCGCCAGTTGGGCGAGGAGGGTGTGGCCCGCGCCTTCAAGACCCATCTGGGCTCCCAATGGATCGTCGGCGTGCTGGGCGCCTTGCAGTTCGAGGTGCTCGCCGAGCGGATTCGTGGCGAATACGATGTTCCGGTGCGCTTCGAGGATGCAGGCTACATCACCGCCCGCTGGCTGGAGTCGGACGACCACCGCCTGTTGAAAAAGTTCGTGGATGCCTGCCAGGCGGAGATGGCCGAGGATTACGACGGCGCGCCGGTCTTTCTGGCCCGCAACACCTGGCGTCTGAACGATGCCATAAAGGAGTGGTCCGGGGTTCGTTTTCAGAAGGTACGCGAGGGTACGGCTTGAGGAGAGCCGTATCCCGACTCATCCGCCTCATCTTTCTGGCCGAGAGGGAACGGTGTGGCGCAAGCCGGTATGCGATAGACCTGGCGAGAGAAGGGCTGCCCCGCCCGCCGAACCGCACGCTCGATGGTGCGGCGGATCAGGCCGTGGCCGAGGTCAAGGATTCTCG